>JAYTLG010000103.1:0-11054 GCA_043729555.1 Cytophaga sp. | reverse complement strand
TATGGCGAAAGTTATCCTTCCAATCAAATATGTACAGAGTTGAATAGAGATGTACCTGTATTTTCATCGATAGATGTAATTGAAACTTCTACAACAACTGGTAAGGTATATTTGAATTGGTATAAACCCGCTGCTACTTCGGTGGCTGGTCCCTATTCCTATAACATAGAAAGAGGAATAGGAACAGCACCGACCTCCTTTGTGGTGGTAGCAACAGCTGTAACAGATACATTTTATACCGATGTGAATATCAATACGGAAAATAGTATATATAGCTATCGTATTAAATTAATCAATAATGGATTATATACATCCATAGTACCCTTGTTTGATTTAGTCGCAGTTGCTGGCAATGCACAAGCAAGTTTATCATGGACATATAATACGCCATGGATTACAGATTCGGTACAGGTGTATCGTAAAATAAATACCGGCACGTTTACAAAACTTGTAACCCTAGGGCCAGCGGCTCTTACCTATGTCGATAATACGGTTGCCAATTGTGATACCGTGTTTTATTACATCAAACAGTTTGGTCAATATTGTGATCGCATGTTGATAGCAATTGCTACACAAACATCTGCAATAGATTCGGTGCTACCGATAGACGACAATCCTCCGATTGCGCCAATCCTAACAGTAGATGGTTGTAACAGTGATTTGACTGTGTTTAAAAATGTATTGAATTGGACAAATTTGATGGACCCCAATTGCAATACCATAGATCACTATAATGTGTATTTCGCCACACACAATACTGATAATTTATCTTTGATACATACGACAACGGATACTACGTATACGTATGTGAATAATCAAACAACTGCTGGTTGTTATCAAGTATCGGCAACCAATTTGGCTGGCGTAGAAGGTGCACGCAGTACGAAGGTCTGTGTCGACGATTGTATTTATTACGAACTACCTAATTTATTGACCTTGAATAATGATGGGTTTAATGATGTTATTAAACCTTTCCCAACACCACGCGGTGCACGATATGTGCGCTACTACGTTTATAATCGTTGGGGTTCATTGGTGTACTACATAGATACCGACCCAAATATTAATTGGAATGGTAGAACAGAAAAAGGTGGCGCCTTATCGGATGGGGTATATTATTTCTTAGCAGAAGTACACTTTTACGGACGTGTAAATGCAGATGATGAAATTAAAAATATCAAAGGATGGGTACAGCTGATAACAGGCAAATAAACCCAAACCAATCGTTGGTATTGTTTGATGGCGTATGTCATTTTTGTAATAACTCTGTGAATTTTGTTATTGATCGCGATCCGAAACATAAATTTGTGTTTGCTCCACTGCAGTCGCAACTAGCGGCCGATATGTTACGTCACTTCGGCGAAGATTCGATAGGCATTGATACCATCATCTTAATTCAAAACAATAAGCTATACAAACGCACACGCGCATCCCTAGAAATTGCAAAACAATTAAACGGATTGTGGCCCATGTTTTATGGCTTCATCATTGTGCCGGGCTTTATTCGAGATTTGGCCTATAAGCTTTTTGCAAGATATCGATATCGTTGGTTTGGTAAAATGGATGCATGTCGCATGCCGACGGCAGAAATGCGTGAACGGTTTGTAGGGTAGTTGATATCCGCCGAGGCAGAATTAGTTTCCAGATTATAGTCAAAAAAATAAAAATCAACCGCAAGGGACGCAAGGTTTTTCGCAAAGAGTGCAATAGAAATACAATTCGTATATTTTTTGCGCTCTTTGCGGTTTTATACTTTGCGCCACTTGCGGTTAATTTTGTTATCATGAAAGAGTTGAATGTGATATGCTTTATCATATAAATCATCTTAATCAGTTGAATCACAGTTCAGACAATTGGACTGCTTGGAATTTCGTCAATAAAGGAATAGTTTTGTTCTCTAATCTTGATTTAAACAGTAAGTATATAAATTATGAAAGCATACGTTTTCCCTGGTCAAGGGTCTCAATTTGTAGGAATGGGTAAAGACTTGTATGAAACTTCTGCGAAAGCAAAAGAATTATTTCTTCAAGCAAATGAAATTCTTGGATTCGACATTACAAAAATAATGTTCTCTGGTACGGATGAAGAGTTGAAACAAACAAACGTTACACAGCCTGCCATCTTTATTCACTCTGTTATACTTGCTAAAATCAGCGAAAACTTTGCTCCTGAAATGGTTGCAGGTCATTCCTTAGGTGAGTTCTCTGCATTGGTAGCAAACGGTACGTTATCTTTTGAAGATGGTTTGAAATTGGTTTCGAAACGTGCGCAAGCAATGCAAAAAGCATGCGAGCTTGTACCGGGTACGATGGCTGCTGTATTGGCATTGGCAGACGAAAAAGTAGAAGAAGTTTGTGCATCAATTACAGGTGAAGTAGTTGTTGCAGCAAATTATAACTGTCCCGGACAATTGGTTATTTCTGGCTCAGTAAAAGGAATTGAACAAGCATGTGAATTAATGAAAGCAGCTGGAGCAAAACGTGCTTTGGTATTGCCTGTAGGTGGTGCATTCCACTCTCCATTAATGGAACCTGCACGTCTTGAATTAGAAGAAGCAATTAAAAATACAGTATTCAGCAAACCAACATGTCCTGTATACCAAAATGTAAATGCAAAACCATCAACAGATGTTGAAGAAATTAAATTGAATTTGATTTCTCAATTAACTGCACCTGTACGTTGGACACAGTCGGTACAGAATATGGTTAAAGGCGGAGCTACTTCCTTTGTAGAATGTGGTCCGGGTAAAGTGCTACAAGGCTTGGTGAAGAAAGTTGAACCTACGGTAGAAGTAGCATCAATATAAAAAAAACAAAACCCAAAAAACAAAACCAAAAAAACAAATTCCAAACGGAGGAAATATTCTCTCTGTTTGGAATTTGTTTTTTGTTATTTGGAATTTAATTCAGTAACCTCAAGCATATCCTCACACCGCCCCAACAACTGCGTATTAGAGACATTAAACACAGGATGTAGATAATCGGGCATTACTTCAACCAAAGGCACTAAGGTAAAGCGACGTTCGTGCAAATAGGGGTGTGGTATTTTTAAATCTGCTGTTGCAATAATTTCATGGTCAAAATATAGGATGTCGATATCAATGGTGCGGCTGCCCCATTTTTCTTTTCGATCTCTACCTAATTCTTTTTCAATGTTTAAACACGTTTCTAAAGATTCGTACGCATTTTTTGAAGTGCTACACACGAGTACTTGATTCAAAAAATCAGGTTGGCCTTCTAATCCCCAAGCGCGTGTTTCGTATAACGAAGACGCAGTTGTGATTGCGCCGATCTGTTGAATGATTTTTGTTGTCGCCTGAGCGATGAAATCAGGACGGTTGCCCATGTTTCCACCAATTAAGAGTACAACCGTATGTAATGTGTTATTTTTCATCTGCGGTGTAAAGATACATAAACTTGGTTTTATTTTATAGAAATTTCGTTTACTGTTTGCCGTGGTTGTGTTTTTTCGCCCAACCACTTGCCGAGACATGTGTCCGCCGCGGCGGAGATCAAAAAGACACAACGGCGATAAATTTCAGACACGCCACCCTACTATTAAAATTCAATCCAACCGTATTTAACTCCTCCTACTTTTGTATATTTGATAGATTAACCTGTATGACTATGAATTTTATAAAAAATGTATTGGCAGTTATTGTCGGCTTTATTTTATTGTTAGTAATAAGCGTTGTTATTTTAATTGTCTCGCTATCGAGCGGCAGTGATGAAGATAAAACGGCACTTAAACCATCTTCTGTTTTGAGAATTAGTTTGGATAACGAAATTGTTGAACGCGAATCGGATAAATTATTCGATGGACTTTTGGATCCGCGTGGTGCAAATTCTAAAATTGGTTTGCTTCAATTGAAGGAAGCCATCAAAGAAGCTGCAAGCAATGATAAAATCAAAGGCATTGTACTTGAAATTAAATTCGCGACCGCAGGCATTGCAAGCTGGAAAGAATTACGCGACGAATTGCAAGCCTTTAAAAAATCTGGAAAATTTGTCATTGCCTATGGCGACATCTATACAGAGGCAGCCTATTATTTAGCTTCCGTAGCCGATGAAATTTATTTGCCCGAATCGGGCATGCTTGAGTTTAACGGTATGGGTGTAAACATGCTTTACTTCAAAAATCTATTAAGTAAGATTGGTGTCAAAACTGAAATTTTTCGTGTAGGAAAATACAAAAGTGCAATTGAGCCTTTAATCAACGATCACATGAGCAACGAAGATCGTGAGCAAGTACGTTTGTATATCAACTCCTTGTATTCGGTTATGTTGGAAGATATTTCAATCAGCAGAAATATTCCGCTTGATAAATTGAAAAATATTTCAGATTCCATGTTGGTGCGTAATGCAGCCGATGCAAAAGCATATGGTTTGATTACACACGTTGGCTACTACGACGAAATGCTGCTTTCGCTACAAGAAAAATTGAAGCTTGATGCCGATCAGGAAATAACATTTGTATCGCATAAAAGATTAAATGCCTTAACTGCTGATTCAAGAAAGGTTGTTAAAACGGAAGCACACATTGCGGTTTTGTTTGCCAATGGTGAAATTCAAACGGGCAAAGGCGACAATGAAACAATCGGTTCTGAAACCTTGTGTGCAGATTTGCGCAAACTGCGTGAAGATAAAAATGTAAAGGCAATTGTATTGCGCATCAACTCGCCCGGTGGTAGCGCCTTGGCATCGGATCTTATTTGGAGAGAAATTGTATTGACTCGTAAAGTAAAACCTGTGATTGCATCAATGGCCAATTTAGCTGCTTCAGGTGGTTACTACATTGCAATGGCCTGCGATACCATCGTGTGTTCGCCAGCAACTGTTACCGGTTCAATCGGTGTGTTTGGTTTATTGATGAATACGGAAGAATTGTTAAGCGATAAACTTGGCATAAATACCGATAGAGAGAAAACAGGTTTGTATTCGGATATCGGTAACATGACGCGCTCGGTTACGGATGCTGAACGTGTGATTATTCAGAACGAAGTAAATTCAATATATGCCACATTTATTCGCAAAGCAGCAGAAGGCAGACATACAACAATTGACTTGATTGAAGCGAATGCATCGGGTAGAGTATGGGCTGGTAAAGATGCTTTACAAAACAATTTGATTGATGTCTTTGGTGGCATGAACGAGGCAATTGCCATCGCTAGTAAAGCGGCCAAAATGGAAAGCACGACAAAATTGATTTATTATCCTGAAATGAAAAATCAAGAGTGGATTCAATTCTTCAATTCCTTCTCAGGCGAAGAAGAAGCAAAAATGAAAACATTTGGCGCTTATTACGAACACTTCAAAACGTTGCAGTCCTTGCCTAAATATCAAGGTGTGCAGGCGCGTATTCCATATTTTATAGAAATAAAGTAGTTTTCAGCGAAATATTACAACTTAATGCTGAATAACTTAGCATTTGAGGCTTCATGTATCCCGATTGAATTGATAGACAAAACTCAATAATTTGTATATTTGCAGACTCGCTTATTAGAAAAAGAAATGACAGAAATTCGCAATAACTGGACAAAGGAAGAGATCTCAGAAATCTATAACAGTCCTATTTTGGATTTAATGTATCGTGGTGCAACCGTTCACCGCGAATTTCATGATCCACAAGAAGTACAAGTTTGTACCTTGTTGTCTATTAAAACAGGTGGCTGTCCCGAAGATTGTTCGTATTGTCCGCAAGCAGCTCGCTACCATACAGACGTGAAAGTAGAGAAGTTGATGGATGTGAAAGATGTATTGAACGCTGCATTGGAAGCGAAAGAATCTGGTAGTACACGTTTTTGCATGGGTGCTGCTTGGAGAGAAGTTAGAGACAATAAAGACTTCGATAAAGTAATCGATATGGTGAAAGGCGTTAGCACAATGGGTATGGAAGTTTGCTGTACACTTGGTATGTTAACACCTGAACAAGCGGATAAATTAAAAGATGCTGGTTTGTATGCATACAACCACAACTTGGATACAAGTGAAGAACATTACGATAAAGTAATTACAACAAGAACATACGATGATCGCTTAGAAACTTTAGATAACGTGCGTAAAGCAAAGATATCTGTTTGCTCGGGGGGTATTATCGGTATGGGCGAAAGTCATGGCGACCGCGTTGGTATGTTGCATACCCTTGCAAATATGGAAGCACATCCAGAATCTGTTCCTGTAAATGCATTGGTACCTGTAGAAGGAACTCCCTTGGAAGACCAACCACGTGTATCTGTTTGGGAAATGGTTCGTATGATTGCAACGGCACGTATTGTAATGCCTAAAGCAATGGTACGTTTGTCTGCAGGTCGTGTGCGTATGAACACAGAAGAACAAGCATTGTGTTTCTTAGCAGGTGCAAATTCAATCTTCGCAGGAGATAAATTGTTAACGACACCAAACCCAGAAGTAAATGCAGATAAAGAGATGTTCCAAGTATTAAACTTGAAACCTCGTAAGTCCTTTAAAGATGGTGGTGCAACAACAAAAGTTAAGTTTGAACAAATACCTAGTGCAGTAGCAAAATAAAAATTACTGTTTTAAGATAGAATACAAAAGGCTTGTCGATTGACAGGCCTTTTGTGTTATAATGCATAGAAGAAGTAATCATTTATTTGTGAATTATCAGTAGCGGATTTACTCCTCATCTAAAGTGGCACTATGGATTATTTGAGCCGACCAATCTAATGCTGCATTTTGAATTTTTATTTTGTCTCGTTCGTTATCATTTAATGGCCCTAAACTTTCCCCATCTCTTCCATAACAACGGCCCTTCCAAGAGACAGGCAGTCCTTGTGGAGCAGCAGCAATTTTACAGAGAATTATTATTCTCCCATCTTTATTAATGCTTTCTGTGCTATCGAATGATAATTTAGGATTGGTATGAGTAGCTAATTCAAGTTTATACTCATTAAGTTGAGTATCTGAAATAGAAGTGCCTACTATTGATTTGTCGTTTTTAATACCTAAAATCAACCATGCATTAGTTAGGTCTTTTAAATTTGCTTCATTACTTAAAGCAGAAAAATATTGTCCCAATTTATCTTTATCGATTTGGGTTTTTGCTTTCTTAAATTCGACTAATTCATTTTCTGTATTTAGTGTAAGTAGTTTGTTCAAAATTTCTATCATCTTATTCTCTAATATCTAATTTTTCATTTCCTTCCTAACCATCTCTCTAATTTTAACTGCTTTTACAAAGTGGTCTAATTTGTGGGTGATAATCCACCATTCAGCTACTTCCATAAGCAGGGTAGGGTTGTCATTTTTATTTGCAAAGAAAGCATAAAACGATAAACCAACATTGTCACCTTTTTTAGCAATCTTATCGTTGCACACGTCTATTATTTTTTGACACATTTGTTGGTTCATTTTTGTAGGGCGTATTATTTTAGTTGAATTAAATAGTTGAAAAATTAAATCTTGAATGAAATATGTAGATTATTTCGTTGCTTTAATCGATGAATACATGGATACGCAAAAAGGGGTAATATAGGTAAGTGTTATGCGTATGATATTTCGAAAGGTGAAATTGTTTTCCCAAAAAACATCATAGCTATTAATTGCATTCAGTAAACTACCAACTACAATGGCTACTACAATTGCCCTTTGTATATTTTTTTTCATATTATATTTCTATAATGCTCAATCAAATTAAGAATATAGATTGAATAAAACTAAATCGGAATAATTAAATAATAGCAGAACACTATTTAAAGTTTAATCGACAACTGCAGTTGTCCTCCGAATCCAAGTTCAACTATTTTGTGTAGGGTTGAAATGCGTACTTCTTTAATGTTGTTTTCAATGCGTGAAATATAAGACTTAGTCGTGCCGCATTTTAGCGCAAGTTCTTCTTGCGTCATGCCTTTTTCAAGCCGTGCTTCTTGAATCATTGCACCAATTTTAAACGTTTCATAGCCCTTCTCAAGGTCGTTGCGTTTGGTTGTTCCTTTTTTACCGTAATGTTCTTCTTTGAACTGTTCAAGATTTTTAATAGGGTTCTTTTTCATAGAAATATTCCTCTTGTTAAATATGTAAAAAGTTGTCTTATAGTGCAACTTGGAATTCTAAAGTTTATCCATGAAGTTTAAAGTATTCCATCAGCTCAATCAATCATATCAGGTTCCATCAGTGGTTCAGATGATTCAGACAACCCTAAAACAATCCCAACTGTCCTTTATTGCTCCGCACAAACAAATCCGTTCGCAGTTTTGGAAACACCTTATCGCCTAAATATTTTTTCTTCGATATTATAAACAAGTCGCGTATGATGTCTGCAATATTTCCTTCGCCACGCATGCGTGTACCGTAACGACTGTCGTTTAGCGTTCCACCGTGACATTCTTTAATTTGATTCAATACTTTCTCAGCTCGGTCGGGGTAGGCCTTTGTAATCCAATCTTCAAAAACGGCACCAACGGCGCCGTTTAAGCGCACAATGGTATAGCCCGCCGACGTTGCACCGGCGTCTGCGACCTGTTTCATTATTTGTGGTATCTCGTGGTGATTGATGCCGGGTATGATGGGCGCTATCATTACGTTCACAGGTATGTTTTCTTTTGCCAAGGCTTCAACTGTTTTCAACCGTTGTGTAATAGCCGATGCCCGCGGTTCCAGCTTCTGCCGAATTTCATCGCGTGCCGATGTAATCGATATACTCACATGAACCAACTGTTGCTCCGCCAGTTCTTTCAAAATATCGATGTCACGTGTTATCAAGTGATTCTTTGTAATCATGCTTACAGGGTGCTTGTAGCGCGCGATCACATGCAGCATGTTGCGCGTGATTTGTAATTTGCGTTCGATGGGTTGATAGCAATCGGTATTGCCCGAAAACATAATGGGCAGCACTTCCCAATTTGGTTTCTCAAATGTTTTGGCAAGTACTGAAGCCGCATTTCGTTTTACGATAATCTTTTTTTCGAAATCTATACCCGCATTGTAGCCCCAGTATTCGTGCGTGTTTCGAGCATAACAATAAATGCAACCATGTTCGCAACCTTGATATGGATTCATCGAGTAGGCGAGTCCAATATCCGAACTACTAACTTTATTGATGATCTGTTTTGCATTTTCATAAAAAATCTGTGTTGGTGTATTCAAGTCGATGGCTTCATCAAGACCTTCTACATGTTCTTGTACGAGCTCTTGTGCTTGAAACCGATTTTTGGCTTGCATTTGTGCACCTCGACCTTTAATATAGTCGTTTTGGTTTTCCATAACTTTGAAGTTGAAATGGGATTTGAGATAAACAGCGTAGATATTACTTTCGCACTTGTTGGTGGACCGCGATGTTTTTTGCTCAATAAATTAAGATTAGTGTTGGCGGAAACACCAACAAGAGCAAAAGTGGTATGACGACTGTGGAAATGGTGTCTAAACACCAACAAAGGCAATATTTTCTTAAAATTACTAAAATAAATAGTAATTACTAAAAATATTAGAAATACTTTTTAGCCGAAGATAGCCATTTGGGTGTGGCTACTAAAATGTAAATAGAGAAGCTTAAAAAGGGTAAAAATATAAATAACAACATGGGGTGGTAAATCCACATCAACCACATACAAACTACTATGATGGAAACTCCGATGAGGTACATGATAATGGGCGCAACAACCAACGCAATTTTTGCAGGTTTGAAATAAATCGATTGTTGAAAGTTTGTTCTGCGTTTTAAAAATTCTTTATGTTCGAGTTCTTCTTGTTCTTTTTCTTTACGTCGTTCAATTTCTCGCCACTGCTCATAGGTAAGCAAATGTTCGGAATTTGAAATCATGGCCATGTTGTAGAGGTGACGCTTGTTGGCATCCATCAAGGTTTCGTAAGCCTGCGTAAGAATTAAAAAATGCATGTGCGAATTCGATTGCAAATTCATATCCGGATGATATTGCTTTGCTTTGGTCCGATAGGCTTTCCGAATCTGCTCTTTCGAAGCAGACTGAGGTATTTCTAACAAATCGTAATAATTGCTTGTAGACATGAATTGGATATTTCTGTTGCAAGTACGAACAACAGGTGTAAAAATACAAATAACAAAAAACAAATTCCAAACGAGGGCAAATATCTATGATGTTACATTTTGTTATTTGTTATTTGCCTTTTTGGATTTTATTAAAACACCCATCGCACTTGCCAAGTGCCACTATATATAGACTTCGTAGTTTCGATTGTTAAACCCTGCAGTGGTTTTGTCAACGAAAATTTGAACCACATATCGATGTTATTAAAAAGATTGTATTTGACAATCACCATTGGGTGAAATGCTTTTCCGTTATAGGCTGGTATGTAGAAACTGTAGGGCACATCGGGCTCGTAGGCATATTGACGGGCGTTGTAATCTTCTACGTCATACCACATCCAACGCAAGGTGACTTGATATTTACGTTGCTTGTAAATAATATCTTGTGCAAATAAGCTACCCGTTTGATGTAGGTTATGGGTTGAATAATGTCCCCATTGTATGCGTGTGCGTAAAGTAATGCGCATGGATGCTTTATGTTCGAAATACAGTATCGTTGTTTGTTTGTTTGCAGGTAAGGTTAAATTTGTTCCGGTTACATCCCATGTTTTTTCTTCATATCGATGTTGCACATACATGCTTGTTTTTTTCGTGGGTTTGTATTCAACTTTAATAAAACATTCTTCGCCAGCACTGGGTGTATGCACACGATATTTTAACCAAGGAAAAACAAATACATCGGCGTAGGCATGTATGTTCCATTCTTTCTTCGGCCTAATTTTCAATCCAACATAACAACCGCGCTCGTTCGAGATGCTACTCGATTCGCCAAAGGCCTGTGCATATGGACTGATATATGTTTTGCTGTAATTTCGGTACAATATTGAAAGGTCAACTTTGCGATGCAAGGCCAACATCATACCCATCAACAAGGCATTGCCGCCCGATTTGCTTGCCGCCCATTCTCCAAAGAGTAATACATTATGTACTTGCCATTGTGCATCAAGTGATGCTCCAGTAAACGTTTTTCCTTTGTTGTAAAATTGATTGTAATAACTTTCAGTTGGTTGTATGTCGTTGGACGTATTTCGATA
>JAYTLG010000102.1:0-5168 GCA_043729555.1 Cytophaga sp. | reverse complement strand
GCTTTGATAACTATTAATTCTTATTTCTTGGAATTTTACCACAAGGCAAATCTAAAGGTTGTGCGAAAAGACACAACCACGGCGAATTTTTTTTATACTAAGTACTAAGTACTATATACTCTCTACTAGCAACTAGCTCTGCAACAAATTAAGCGTACTATACATTCCGCCTTTGCTCAACAATTCTTCGTGTGTGCCGGATTCTTTTATTTCGCCTTTGTCTAAAACAAAAATAGTATCTGCATGTTGAATGGTTGAGAGTCTGTGTGCAATGACAATCGAGGTACGGCCTTTCATTAATTTCGTCGTTGCTTGTTGAATCAATACTTCTGTTTCTGAATCGATGGAAGAAGTGGCTTCGTCTAAAATTAATATTTTAGGATTGTATACCATTACGCGAATGAAGGAAATGATTTGTCGCTGCCCAGTTGATAGCGTGCTACCGCGCTCCATTACATCGTAATCCAAGCCGCCGGGTAGGCGTTCTATAAAACGTTCGGCGCCAACCATACGAATGGCTTCCCATATGTTGTAGTCTGTGATGTCTGGGTTGTATAAGGTGATGTTGTTTCGAATACTTCCCGAAAATAAAAACACATCTTGCAATACCAAACCAATTTGCAAACGCAATTCGTGTAAATTAAAATCGCGGATATCGGTGCCATCGATTTTAATCGAACCTTCTTTGATGTCGTAAAAACGATTCAATAAATTTATGATGGATGATTTCCCAGCACCCGTAGAGCCTACGAATGCGATGCTGCCCCCAGCAGGTACCGAAAACGTGATGTCTTTTAGTATCGGTTGATTTTCAAGATAACTAAAATGTACGTGTTCAAACGAAACCGCTCCTTTGATAGACGGCAACTCTTGCGTACCTGTCGATTGTATCGGTGTTTCATCGTCGAGTAGTTTTAAGATACGGTCTGAACTTACAACCGACATTTGTAAGGTATTGAAACGATCAGCAATCATTCGGATGGGACGAAAGAACATCGAGATGTACATGATGAAAGATACCAATGTCCCGAACGAACTTGTTTCGCCCAATACCAATTTCGAACCAAACCAAATCAGTAAGACCATACCTAAAGAACCGATAAATTCTGCAATTGGAAAGTAAACAGAATAGGCATTAACCGATTTTAAATTTGAATCTCGGTGGTGTATGTTGATCTTTTCAAATTTTGCGTATTCACGTTTTTCACTGTTGAAAATTTGAACAATGCTCATGCCTGTGATGTGTTCTTGCACAAAGGTGTTCAAATTAGAAACAGCAATACGCACTTCATTAAAAGAGTTTTTGATGCGTTCTTTGAAAACATAGGTGCTAACCAATAAAATAGGTAAGGGGCATAAGCAGATTAATGTTAAGCGCCAATCAATATAAAACATGAAGCAAAAGATGAAAATCAATTGCAAGAAATCACCTAAGATGCCTGCTAAGCCATCGGAGGTAAAGCTCGACAATGTTTCTATGTCTGAAATATTGCGCGTAACAAGTCGACCGATTGGGGTTTTATCAAAAAAACTTAATCTAAATTTTAATAAGTGTTTAAACAATCGAATGCGCATATCGCGAATAACGGACTGCCCCAACTTACCTGCCAAGAAGGTGTCAAAGTATTGCATAAATGCTTGTGCAACGAGCACAGCAACCATCAATCCAATGATAACATACAAACCGTTGATATCCTTGTTTGCAATTTTATCGTCGATTGCAATCTTAACAAGGTATGGTTTCAGCGATGAAAGTATGGCGCCGAGTAAGGTTAAAAAAACTTGTGTATAGAATATGTGTTTGTAGGGTTTTACAAATTGGAACAATCTACTTAATATTTTTATATCAAATAAATTTCCACTTACAACGCCACTTTCTTCCTTTTGCACGATTATTAAATTAATGGGTATTGAATTGTTATTCGACTGAATCTATCAGCACTTGTTTGTCTCTTTTGTACAAGAATATTTGTAAGCCAATGCCAAGTATCATACCGATGATGCCACCTACATAACCAAAATTGTTCATTTGTACGACGCGTTGAAAGGCAGCAGGGTCAAGTATATTTGCCGGCATGCGTTGCTGTATACTTGCAATGTCAGGCGCAGCAGGCAAGTAAAATGCAATCATTGAAAATACAAACGATAAAGTGAATGTTAAGATGTATGCATAGGTAGTGTAGAATAATAGTTTACGCGTATTTTGATGAATGCGTCCAACGAATGTTAAGATGATTCCAAACGGAATACCTACTTTCCAAGCATTCATAACCCCAATCATGCCTGCTCTTGCACGCGGGTGCCAATTTTCAGGCATGTCGTAATTATTGAATCTGAATTTCGTGAAAAACTCTTCCGAAATCACAAACGTAATTTGGTCGTGAATGAAACCGTATATACTTGCCAATAAGGGCGCAAGAATGAGTAGTGCAATGAATATAAATGTACGCATTCGCTTGTTTCTAGAAAGTTTAGGTAATATATAGGTAAGTACGGAGTACAGAGTACTAAGTACAAAGATGGCTAATAAAATAACTCTATTTTAATCTAAAATTATTGCTTTTTGTACTAAGTACTCGATACTTAGTACTCTGTACTATTTCATATATCTGAAATCGTGATCCGCATTTAATTGAAGCAAGAATTCATACATCAATTTAATTACTTGCTCGACATCTTCTTTACTCACCGTTTCTACTGTTGTGTGCATGTATTTCAATGGCAATGAAATCAAGGCAGCAGCAACTCCGGAATGCGAATAGGCAAATGCATCTGTGTCCGTACCTGTAGCACGTGATGCCGATGCACGTTGAAATGCTATTTCTTTATTATTCGCCGTGTCAATAATCATGCGCAATAAATTATTTTGAACAGCAGGACCGTACGTTAATACAGGCCCTTTGCCGCATGTTAAATCACCACTCACAATTTTATTGTACATTGGAGATTGTGTATCGTGACACACATCTGTAATGATTGCAACATCTGGTTTGATGTTGTGCGCAATCATTTCAGCACCACGCAATCCAATTTCTTCTTGAACCGCATTTACAATATATAAAGCGAATGGAAGTTTGTTGTTGTTTTCTTTTAACAAACGTGCTACCTCTGCAATCATAAAACCACCGATGCGGTTATCGATTGCACGGCCGCAATAGTAACGTTCGTTTAAAATCATAAACTCATCGTCGAACGTAATTACAGAACCTACGTGTACACCTTTTGCTTCTACCTCTTCTTTTGAACTGCAGCCCAAATCAATGAAGATTGTTTTTAATGTAGGTGCTTTGTCTTGCTCAGGCTCACGAACGTGTATAGCGGGCCATCCGAAAATACCTTTTACTATGCCTTTGTCTGTATGAATGTTTACACGTTTCGACGGTGCAATCATGGTGTCTGAACCACCGTTTTTGCGTACGTAGATATAACCTTCTTTTGTGATGTAGTTTACAAACCAAGCAATCTCATCGGCATGGGCTTCAATCACTACTTTGTAGGGCGCATCTGGATTGATTACACCAACCGTAGTGCCATATGTATCTGTAAAGTAAGTATCAATATATGGACGAAGATAATCCAACCAAATTTGTTGGCCCGAAGATTCAAAACCAGTAGGTGCTGCATTGTTTAAATATTTTTTCAAAAATTGCTCGCCTGATTCGTTGATAATACTCATGTTACGTTAAATTTTTTGTTGATTTACGAATATACGTAGCCCTATCTTAAAAATGGCATTCTACATAAAAAAATGCATTTTAAGGGCTCTTCTTTGAAAATGTAATTATTTGATAATTAGTTTGTTTTGATTGGGTCGGGGATAAGTTGTAAAATTTAAACGCAATTTTCATATGTTCTTTCGTAAAATGCGTAAAATGAAGAAGTTTTTATAAGCATGTTTTTTTTATCATAAATCCGAACGTATATGACACAACGCATTGCTGTAATTGATATGGGTACAAATACCTTTCATTTACTTATCGCAGACATCGTGAATGATAAACCTGTGGTGTTGATGAATCAAAAGTCCCCTGTGGGTTTGGGTAAAGGTGGTATAAACAAAGGGTTCATAACAGAAGATGCCATTCATCGTGCTTTGCAAACCTTAAAAGGGTTTAGAACTGTTTTAGATGAATATCAGGTTTCGCAGGTGATTGCGACGGGTACAAGCGCTGTTCGTTCAGCTTCTAATAAAGAAGATTTTATTGGCAGGATAAAAAAAGAGGTAGACATTAACGTTGAAGTTATCGATGGTTCACGCGAAGCAGTGTTAATTTTTAGAGCGGTTCAAGAAGCCGTTTCTTTAGATAACAAAACAACACTTGCCATGGATATCGGTGGTGGAAGTGTTGAATTTATTATCGGGAATAAGGATCAAATTTTCTGGAAGCAAAGTTTTGAGATTGGCGGACAACGTTTGGTGGAGCGCTTTCATGTGCACGATCCCTTGCAAGAAGAAGATCGCGTCTTGATGCACGAAACATTTCATGCAGAATTAGTTCCTTTAGAAGACGCTATTACAAAATGGACCCCGATATTGTTCGTTGGCTGCTCAGGCACCTTTGATACCTTGGCTGAAATGAATATTCAATATCATCGAGAAAA
The DNA here is from genome assembly GCA_043729555.1 of Cytophaga sp. Classification (GTDB taxonomy): domain Bacteria; phylum Bacteroidota; class Bacteroidia; order Cytophagales; family Cytophagaceae; genus Cytophaga. The sequence goes on along the minus strand of JAYTLG010000102.1, from coordinate 566 downwards.
AATTAATATTGAAAAACAAACCAGTTATGTCTTGTCGCATGTTGACTTTAAGCGCTTGTACAATCAAATGATTCGTAGTACGCGTTCAGAACGCATGGCAATGCCTGGTATGATTGAGTTACGTGCCGACATGGTTGTAGTTGCTATTTGTTTGATTGAACATGTGTTGAAAATGATAAAAACAAATACCATTACAGTTTCTACTTACTCTTTAAAAGAAGGGGTGCTGTATACGATGTTGGATGGGGAGAAGGTGGGGGGGTAATGTAATTATGAATTATGAATTATGAATGAAATTTGAATAGAGCGACATTGTTGGTGTCCGCCGCGGCGGACTGCCTAAGCAAATGAAACGCAAATAGATGTCGTCAGGCGGATTTTTATCCGCTCGGCCACTTTTAAGGAATTTGTTTTCCTACATTAACCGACTATTCTTTCTACATCAAAACATGTGCGACCCCGATGGGCATACGCGTCAACTTAAGGACTTTTACATTTTCAACTAAGTGATTATTAGTTCTATTTGCTTTTTTTTAATGTTGTTTTAATTGGTTTAATCCTTTTTA
>JAYTLG010000101.1:0-3962 GCA_043729555.1 Cytophaga sp. | reverse complement strand
ATAAGCCTGTAAGGCTTTAATATATTAGCTTGGGGCATCGCACCAAGTATGTAGATGAAAAACCTACGAGGTTTTCTGTTCAACATATTCGCTCATTCGATTTAGAAGCGGTGAACATGATAAAACGTCGTAGGTTTCCTTTATAAAAACCACCCATCATCACATAAAAAAACCGTTCAATTTCTTGAACGGTTTTTTTATACTTATTTATTTTGTGCTGCTTTGGCTGCTTCTGCTTTTTGTTTTTTTATTTCTCTTTGTAAGGCACGAGCTGTTTGAGAGAAATCATCTGGCATCCAACCAGGAGGGCCAAAGATATACATTAGTTTATGTTTGAAATTTGGAGTGCTTTTTACGTCTTTCCAGATATCTCTGTATTCGTGCGTTAAGATAATTAACGGATTGTATGAGTTTGGTGGATGTACAACACCAAACTCAATTTCAATATTTTCGTCATCCAATACTTCGTGTGTGCCAAATATTTTGTCGAAAAAGTTTAAGTACCCACCGTGATTTTTATCCATATACTCGATGTTTTGAGCATGATGCACTTGATGTTGTTTGTGTGTATTCATGAACTTTTCAAGAAAACCCATGTATGGAATAAATTTTGAATGTAATTGAAACTGCCATAACGATTGGATCGACAAACAAATCATAACTACGATTGGACTAAAGCCAATTGCAGGTAACCACAACCAAAATAATGGTTTGTAGATTAATGTAATCCATCCATTACGAATACCTGAACCTAAGTTGAAGTTGTGTGAAGAGTGGTGTACAATGTGTGCAGCCCATAAGCATCTTACGGTGTGGCTTAAACGGTGATACCAGTAATAATTAAAATCATCGAGTACTTGGCAAATTAAAAACACATACCAAGCCAAACTAAACGAAGACCAACCGAAGATGTTAACGCGGTCGAAATTCATTACTTCATATAAACCGTTAAGTGGTGTATTGAATAAATTATATACGCCGATAAACATGGCAAAAGACATAATCTTCGCAAATACGGCTACCAATACCGAGCCTGCGCCCATGGTTACACTTGCACCAAAATCTTTCCACTGGTATAGTTCAGGATCGTATTTTAAACTGAAAACAATTTCAAGTCCAATTAACAACACGAACGCAATAACGCCATAAGCTGCTATTGGATCATCAAATTTGTACTGTCCTTGAAGCTCGTAAATGAAATCTACAATTGATTGAAACATGCTATTGATTTATTGATTGATACTGCAAATTACGAAAAATGAATTTAAATGCCCATTTTCAAAAAGAGATATTCGTCATTGTAGTGAAAAAGAAGCATTTTAAGGCTTATTTTTTGCGATGAACACTGCGTTACTGAACGTTTTTGTTCTTTAATTCCATAATTCGCTGATAAGCTTCGTTTATTCGGCTTTCTGGAATTTGGCCTGATAAGACAAGCTTTTTGATGATGGCGTGTATTTCGCTTGCTTTTAATCTGTCCGTTACGGATACATTGTTCCCAAAAACCAATACATCTACACCAGCAAGTATGGATAATTTGATGGCGTTTTCTTGTCCGTAGTTTTTGCTGATGGCATACATCTGCATGTCATCTGAAAAAACAACACCTTTATAACCCAATAGGGTTCTTAAAATATCGGTAACCATAACTTTAGATAAAGTACCTGGTAATTTAGATGCATCCAGATGTTCGTTGATGATGTGTGCAGTCATAACAGCGTCGATGTTGCCCGATGCAATTAATGTCTTATAAGGCAAGAGTTCAATCACGTTCCATTGATTGGTTACATCAACTATGCCTAGATGCGAATCAGACGAAGAGCTGCCGTGACCTGGGAAGTGTTTTACAATTGTTTTAATACCTTGTGCATGGTGTGCGCGTATGCTTGCAGTAGCTTGCTCTGCTACGATTGCAGGGTCTGCAGAATAACTGCGACCAACTTTTGCAATGATTGGGTTGCTGGCATTAGTTGCCAAATCCAAACAAGGCGCATAATTCAAATTAATGCCCAATTCTTTTAACTCCTGAGCTAGTCTGTTTGTATAAAATGTTATCGAGTCTGTATTGTTGAGCTTGCCAAAATATTCGGCTGACGGCATGGATACAAATCCATACTTTTCTTTTAATCGATGTACTTTGCCACCTTCTTCGTCGATGCTCATAAATAGGGGCGTAGAAGCGTGACTTTGCAAATCTGATGTGAGTTTTTTTAATGTAGCACCTGAATACGTTGAAGAAATGTTTTTTTCAAAAAGAATTATACCACCCATTTTGCCACTTTTAATTTCAGCAATAAGCGAATCGTTGGCTAACAAACTTTTACGATCGTTGATGCCAATCATAATCATTTGTCCAATTTTTTCATCTAAAGAAATATGGTCGTAGTTAGCTTTTGGTGCAGGTTTTATTGCTACGGACTCTTGTTTCGTAACTGTTTGGGCAGCGGGGGGTGTTTTGTTTTGCGCAACAGTAGTGGTTTGTTTTTGGCACGCAGTAAGAATAAACGAGAGCGGTAGTAGATATAAGAAAATAAATTTCATGCGTATGGTAGATTAAAAAAGAAGCGTCAGGTAATTACCTGACGCTTCTTTAAATAAAACGTTAAATTATTATTTATTCGCTTTGTAGAAGTTGATCAAACCATTTGTAGAGCTGTCGTGGTTTGCAACCGGCGTAGCATCGTTTAATTCTGGAAGAATCGCGTTTGCTAATTGTTTGCCTAATTCAACGCCCCATTGATCGAATGCATTGATCTGCCAGATTACACTTTGCGTGTAGATTTTATGTTCGTACATAGCAACCAATGACCCTAATGTAAATGGCGTTAATTTTTTGAAGAAAATTGAATTTGTTGGTCTGTTTCCTTCAAATATTTTATGGTTTACTAGGGCTGTAACATCTTCAGCGGATAAACCTGCTTTCTCTAATTCAGCTTTTGCTTCTGCTTGTGTCTTGCCCTTCATTAAGGCTTCAGTTTGTGCAAAGAAGTTTGCTAATAATTTAGGATGATGATCGCCAATTGGATTTTGACTTACAACGGGTGCTAAGAAATCACAAGGAATTAATTTCGTTCCTTGGTGAATCAATTGATAAAATGCATGCTGTCCGTTTGTGCCTGGTTCACCCCAAATGATTGGTCCCGTTGAATAGGTGACGGCTGTTCCATCCTTCGTTACACGCTTGCCGTTGCTTTCCATATCTCCTTGTTGGAAGTAGGCAGCAAAGCGATGCATGTATTGATCGTATGGTAAAATAGCATGCGATTCAGCTTCGTAGAAATTGTTGTACCATACACCCAATATGGCAAGGATAACAGGAATATTTTTAGCGAATGCTGTTTCTCTGAAATGGTTGTCCATTGCATGTGCACCACTTAGTAATTCAATGTAATTATCGTAGCCGATATACAATGCGATTGATAAACCAATAGCCGACCAAAGCGAGTAACGACCGCCAACCCAATCCCAGAATTCAAACATGTTTTCTGTATCAATACCGAAAGCGGCTACAGACTTCGCGTTGGTAGAAAGTGCGACAAAATGTTTTGCAACGGCTGATTCGTCTTTCGCTGTTTTTAAGAACCAAGCTTTTGCAGATTCTGCGTTCGTAATTGTTTCTTGCGTTGTAAACGTCTTAGAAGCAATGATGAATAAGGTTGTTTCTGGATTTAAATGTTTTGTTGTTTCAACGATGTGTGTGCCATCTACATTCGAAACGAAATGTACATTTAGTTTATCCGAACCATAAGGTTTCAATGCTTCTGTAACCATCACCGGGCCTAAATCTGAGCCACCGATACCAATGTTTACAATGTCGGTGATGGATTTTCCTGTATAGCCCTTCCAAGCACCGCTACGTACTTTTTCGCAGAAGCCTTTCATTTTTTCCAACACGGCATTTATTTCTGGCATAACGTCTTTGCCATCTAATAAAATCGGTGTGTTTGATCGGTTACGCAACG
>JAYTLG010000100.1:0-4296 GCA_043729555.1 Cytophaga sp. | reverse complement strand
GGGGTTCTTTTGTTATAGAGAAAAAGAAAAATTACTCAGTCACTTCTTCTACTTTTTCTTTAGTCGCATCTCCAGCTTCTTCCGCTGCATCTTTCACATCGTCGCCAGCATGTTCCATTTGATCTTTTACCTTTTCAGCGGGTGTTTTTTCTTTACAAGAAAAGAAAGCAAGACTAAAAATTGCAACGACAAGTATTAAACAACTATTTTTCATATTCTTCAAGTTTATGTTTGATAAGTAACTTACAAAAAAAATACCGTAAAATAAAAGCCCATGCTACTATAGTAACATGGGCTTTTATTTTACGGTATTTTTTTTAGTCGTCTCTACTCATTCCTAAATACATCATTACATAATAGAGTAGTTGCGCGAATGCGCCTATTGCAACTACTACATATGTTCTTGCAGCCCAATTAAGAGCATCTTTTGCCATTGCATGTTCTTGTGCATTTGTAACGCCTCTGCTTTCCATCCAAGCTAGCGCTCTTTTACTGGCATCAAATTCTACTGGCAAGGTAATGAGTGCAAATGTTGTAAGCACTAAGTTACATGCAATAATAACAAGCAATACAATCGGTAGCGCACCAGCACCTCCCAAGGCCATACCTCCAAACATTAATGCAATCATGAGCACGTTTAAAATATTTGCGCTAATTGATTGAATAGGCACTAATGTAGATCGTAACTCTAACATGCTATATGCTTGGGCATGTTGTAAGGCGTGCCCACATTCGTGTGCGGCTACAGCAGCAGAAGCAGCGCTTCTTCCATTGTACACATCAGCACTAAGGTTTACTGTTTTGTCGCTTGGGTTGTAATGGTCCGTTAAACGACCTTCAACCGAAACAACTTTTACATCATAAATGCGATTGTCGCGCAACATTTGTTCTGCAACTTCCTTGCCCGACAAGCCAGATAAAAGTTGAAACTTAGAATACTCTTCGAATTTGCGTTTCAACTTATTGCTTACATACCAGCTTACAAGCATGGTAGCAATACTTATAACAATAATAACTGGGAACATAGTTTTATTTGGTTAAACTGTTTTTTATTTTATCAATAATTTCAGTAGTAGAATAGCCTTCGACTAAGTCTATTGTTTTTACCGAACCTCCATGTTCAATTACAAAATCTGCGCCAACAATTGTATTTATAGTATAGTCACTTCCTTTAACCAAAACATCGGGCGAAATGGCAGTAATTAACTCTAAAGGTGTAGGCTCGTCGAACAAAATGACAGCATCTGTACATGCCAACGATGCCAACATACGTGCGCGTGCATATTCGTTATTAAGAGGGCGTTCTGGACCTTTTAATCGTTTTACTGAGGCGTCGGTATTCAGTCCAATTACAAGACGCGTACCAAGCCCTTTCGACTTTTCTAAATAGTCTATATGCCCTAAATGCAAAATATCAAAACATCCATTTGTAAAAACAACTTCGCCTTCCGATTTCCATTTTGCAACTAAGGCAGCACCATCTTTTACGGATACTATTTTATCTGCATTTTCCATAATGTTATGCTTTTATTTGAGCGTCTTCAGATTTATTATTTTTACCTATCAACAATGCAATGATAAAACTAATTCCACCCAAAACAATTACGGTTAAGGTTTGTGATGTATGCAATATGAAAGCGTAGGAGACGCCATCATCCTTAGACACCCCATAAATTACCAATGCTGAAGAAACAAGAATGTGAAATATGCCAATGCCACCTTGCACAGGAGCAGACATACCCAAACCACCAACAACGAGCAATACCAAACCTGCTAACATACCTAAGTGGGCGGTTGGTTCAAAAGCAAAGAAAACTAAGTAGGTCATAAAATAATAACATACCCATATTAAAATGGTGTGAAACAAAAACAACCATTTTTTTTCAAGTTTACGTATGCTAACAACACCTTCCCAAACACCTCCAACAAAGACAGATACTTTTTGATACGTGTTATTTTTTCGAATTTGCTTTCTTAGAAACCAAAGCATACTTGCTAAGCCCAACGACAGAAAAGCGAAAATGATTAAAAAGAGATACATACTTTGTAAGCTCGAAAATAAATTCTGAAACTTTTCAATGAAAATGCTAGAAAGAAAATCGCTTATTCGACTAAATTCTAAAATGAATGTAATACCTATAAGTGTTATTAGACCAATCAAATCAAACACACGTTCAGCAACAACGCTACCAAAAGTGGCATTGAATGGCGCTTTGTGCATTTTGTTTAACATTAAGCAACGTGCTACTTCACCTGCACGAGGCAATAAGACGTTTGCAAAGTAGCCTGTCATTAAAGCTAAAAAAGTTTTATAGACAGGTGGCTTAATTTCTAGTGGCTCAAGTAGCAAATTCCAACGAACAGCTCTTGACCAGTACGCCACGATTGAGACCAATACGGATAGAGCAATCCACAAATAATTTGCATTTCGAAAATCATCAGCAATCTTATTTGGATCTTGATCTTTTAAAACATACCAAAACAAGACACCGCCAAGCCCGAGCATGAGCACGTACTTGACGGTGGTTTTTAATGTTGTATTCATAGCTATTTATATAAGTCTATTGTTTTCATCTGGGAAGATGAGTGTTGGCTGCCATTTTTTCGCAGCTTCAAATCCCATTGATGCATAGGAAATCACAATCACAATATCACCAACGGCTACCTTTCGAGCAGCAGGGCCATTCAAACAAATTACACCGCTGTTTTTTTTGCCTTTGATAACATAGGTTTCAAAGCGCTCACCATTATTTATATTTACAATCTGAACTTTTTCGTTTTCGATTATATTAGACGCCTCCATTAATGCTTCATCGATTGTTATGCTGCCAACATAATGCAATTCTGCTTGAGTAACTTTTACGCGATGTATTTTCGATTTTAATACTTCAATATTCATGATAATTCTTTATGGAATCAAAATTATAAAATAATAACTAGATTATCGATAAGTCGAACACCTTCTAAATGAATAGCGATACAAATTGCGATTGTAGAAGCTTGATTCAATTCTTTTACAAGTTCCAGTGTAGATCCATCAACAATTTCTAAATATTCTAGTTCAAACTCTTTAAACGAACGTAGATAATCTATGCCATTTTTTTGAATTTCTTTGATGGATTGTGTTTTAGACTTAAGTGTTTCTTCCATAAGACATAGCGCCTTGTAAATATGGGTAGCGGTTGTTTTGCCCGAATCGCTTAAACGCATATTTCGCGATGACATTGCCAAACCGTTTTGTTCCCGAATAATTGGACAGGAAACAACTTCAATCGGAAAATTCAATTCAGCAACAAGCTGATTGATAACAGCAATTTGTTGAAGATCTTTTTGTCCGAAATATGCCTTGTCGGGCATTACAACATTAAATAACTTTGAAACCACAATGGCAACACCACTAAAATGACCCGGTCGGTGAGCACCTTCGAGTATTTGGTCTAAACGGCCAATATTGATTGTAAGTTTGGGTTTAGAAGGGTAAAACTCGTCGGCAGAGGGCATAAATAGAATATCGCAGCCAGAAGCCGCCATAAAAGCGATATCCGCTTCATGTTGAATGGGATATTTGTTAAAATCTTCCGTATTGTTAAACTGCAAGGGATTAACAAAAATACTGGCAATACAAATAGTATTTTCTGCTTTTGCGCGCTTAATGAGTGAAATGTGTCCATTATGTAATGCGCCCATGGTGGGAACAAAGCCAATAGAGTCCGATTTGCGCTTTTTTTCAGCAATTAAAGCGCGCAGTGCGTGTATAGAACGTATGCAAATCATTTGGCTGTAAAGCTGCGCATTTTACTGGAAATATCAAGGACTCATGATGCTTTTAACTTGAAAAAGTCATATATTTTTCGTACTTTTGACCTGCCGTACTATGTTCGGTTTTATTTTCCATCTAAAAAAGGGTATATGTCTAAGTTGAGAATCCTTTACGTTGCAAGTGAAATCAATCCTTTTTTACAGTATTCAGAAGTAGGTAAAATGTTGCGCAAGTTGCCGCAAGCTATGCAAGAGCGTGGCTTAGAAGTGCGCATATTAATTCCTCGCTTTGGATTGATTAACGAGCGCAAAAACCGTTTACATGAAGTTGTACGTCTTTCGGGTATCAATATTTCAGTAGGTGAAGAAGAAAAACCATTGATTATTAAGGTTGCTTCTATTCCAAATGCAAAACTACAAGTTTATTTTATTGACAATGAAGACTATTTTCAAAGAAAGTACGTTTTTCATGACAAGGCGAATAAATTTTACGATGATAATGACGAAAGAGCTATTTTCTTCTGCAAAGGAGTAATG
>JAYTLG010000099.1:0-5144 GCA_043729555.1 Cytophaga sp. | reverse complement strand
CTTTAAATGTATCGACCGTAAAGGTTGCATTCAATTTTGTTTTACCTTCTTTCAATATCTTTTCATGCAACAATGATCCTGCACTATCCACTTGATATTTCAATTTATTTAATTGTGCTTCCGAAAGCTGCGCATAACTGGAAACACTAATCATACTAACTAAAACGACTAACATTTTTTTCATAATTCAAACGAGTTATTTTTTAAATATATAAAATCTAATTACACAATTCCTTCTTTAAACAAATCGTGAATATGTATAAAGCCTACAAAAGTGTTTTCTTTCATTACAACCAACTGTGTAATATTTTTAGCCTGCATCATCGACATTGCCGACGCAGCATATTCTTCTACATCAATTGTCTTAGGCGCTTTCGTCATAATATCTGCAGCTGTTAAAGCAGCAAATGAATCGTGACTATTCAACATTCTTCTTAAATCACCATCAGTAATAATACCCATCAAATTACCAGCAGCATTCAACACCGCTGTAATACCCAAACGTTTCGATGATATTTCCATGATCACATCTTTAATCGATGTTGTAGGTGCTACTACCGGTTTTTCATTTGAAGCATACAAATCATTTACACGTAAATACAATTGTTTGCCCAACGCGCCTCCCGGATGCAACTTTGCAAAATCATCGCTACTAAAATCTCTGCACTCTAACAAGGCTACTGCAAGCGCATCGCCCATTACCAACGTAGCAGTTGTACTTGTTGTAGGTGCTAAATTGTTTGGACACGCTTCGCGTTCCACCGTTACATTTAAAATGTAATCCGAGTTCGTTGCTAAATACGAATCCAATTTTCCAACCATTCCAATCAATTTAGTACCTCTTGATTTGATCAAGGGTACCAATACTTTTATTTCAGGGGTATTTCCACTTTTAGAAATACAGATTACAATGTCATCGTGTTGAATCATGCCCAAATCGCCATGTATAGCGTCGGCTGCATGCATAAACAAAGACGGTGTGCCCGTAGAGTTTAGGGTAGCGACAATTTTATTCCCTATAATCGCACTTTTGCCAATACCTGTAATTACAACTCTTCCCTTACAAGCAAGAATTGCTTCAACAATACTCTGAAAATCATCTGTTATATGATTCACTAGATTTTTTATTGCTTCAGATTCATTTAATATTACATCCGTAACAATAGATTTGATATTTTTTGTTAACTTCAATTTAATGAATATTTTATGAGGAATTTCACAAGTGTTTAAAATCAAATATAAGAATTTCTCATTGTAACATAGGTATTCGATACACATTATGTTAATAGAAACAGATCTTGAGGTCTTAAACAAGCTAAAATCGGTATTTGGATATGACCGATTCAGAGGCGAACAGGGCGAAATTATCAACAATGTCTTAGCAGGAAAAGACACGTTTGTAATTATGCCTACAGGTGCGGGTAAATCTTTGTGCTATCAACTGCCTGCGATCAGTTTACCTGGAGTAGCCATAGTAATATCACCCTTGATTGCTTTGATGAAAAATCAGGTAGATCAATTGAATGCATTTGGAGTAAATGCCCAGTTCTTAAATTCTACTTTAACAAAAACTGAAATCAATAGGGTTAAGAAAGAAACGCTTGCCGGAGAAGTAAAACTACTTTATGTGGCACCCGAATCCTTAACCAAAGAAGATAACATCTTATTTTTAAAGAAAGCTCAAATTTCATTTGTAGCAATCGATGAAGCGCACTGTATCTCCGAATGGGGTCACGATTTCAGACCGGAGTACAGACGCATACATAGCATTATCAACAGCATCAACGATACCATTCCAATTATTGCACTTACAGCAACAGCTACTCCACGTGTGCAATTGGACATCCAGAAAAATTTACAAATGGATGATGCTGTTTTGTTTAAATCTTCTTTCAATCGAAAAAATTTATTCTACGAAGTAAAACCGAAAGGCAATACCAAGAAGAAACTTATAAAATTCATCAAAGCGCGTAAAGGTCAATCTGGAATTATCTATTGCCTAAGTCGTAAAAAAGTTGAAGAAATTGCAGAATTGTTGCGCGTAAATGATGTTAGAGCCTTGCCGTATCACGCAGGTCTAGAGCCTTCTACACGTATGGCAAATCAAGATGCTTTTCTAAATGAGAATGCAGATGTTATTGTCGCTACCATTGCTTTTGGTATGGGCATTGACAAACCAGATGTTCGTTTTGTTGTACATTACGACACACCTAAATCATTAGAAGGTTACTACCAAGAAACAGGTCGTGCTGGACGTGATGGTCAAGATGGCCATTGTTTAATGTTCTACAGCATGAATGACATTGTTAAACTCGATAAGTTTAACAAAGACAAAACAGTAACCGAACGTGATAACGGCAGACAACTATTAAATGAAATGTCCTCTTATGCCGAATCTTCGGTATGTAGAAGAAAACAATTGTTATTTTATTTTGGCGAACATTTCGAACATGATTGCGGCTTTTGTGATAATTGCAAAAACACAAAAGAAACATTCGAAGCGCAAGACCATATTACATTAGCGCTAAAAGCAGTTGAGCAAACACAAGGTCGTTTCAATATCACACACCTTTGCTCTATATTATGTGGCATCGAAAACGAATATTCGTTGAGCTACAAACACACAGAACTAGAAGTATACGGAAAAGGAAATACTGAAAGTGTTTCTTTTTGGAATTCTGTTTACAGACAAGCCTTGTTAAAAGAATTACTAGATAAAAACATCGACAACTACAGTATCGTTTCAATCTCTGATAAAGGTGCTGCGTTTTTGAAAACACCTACGCCCTTTACATTCTCTAAAGATCATGATTATGCAAAAGAGGAAGTTGACGAAGAAATAGAAACAACAGCAACCAAACATGCCTTCGACGAAGAATTGTTTAACATCTTAAAAGCTTTACGCAAAAAAGTAGCGAAAGAAAAAAGTGTTCCGCCTTATGTTGTATTTCAAGATCCTTCGCTTCAAGAGATGGCTACTGTATACCCTGTAGATACCGAAGAACTGAGTAATATTATTGGTGTTGGAAAAGGCAAGGCAGTTAAATTTGGCAAGCCTTTTATTGATCAAATTTTAAAATATGCAAACGAACACGACATAGTTTCGAATAAAGATGTTGTTGTGAAATCGTCTGTAGATAAATCTAAAATCAAAATTTACGTCATACAACAAGTAGATCGTAAAGTTGACTTGGAAGAAATTGCATCAACAAAAAAATTATCGCTTTCAGATCTTATTCAAGAGATGGAACACATTTGTTATTCGGGCACAAAATTAAATCTGAATTACTATATCGATGATTGTATCGATGAAGACAAACAAGATGAAATTTATGATTACTTCATGCATGCTGATAGCGACAATGTACACACCGCTTTAGAAGTATTGGGTACTGATTTTTCAGAAGAAGAAATTCGTTTGATGCGATTAAAATTCTTATCCGAAATTGCTATTTAATTTATAAATACACTCTTTGAAAGCCTTGTGGAAATTGTTTCACAAGGCTTTTTTATTCCATATAAGTCACCCAAACGCCCTATATCTTCTGCACATTTATTCCTATATTTGTATCAGTAATAACCATATTCCAATTAGATGAATATTTTAATCATAGGTTCAGGCGGAAGAGAACACACCTTCGCATGGAAATTAAAACAATCGCCAAAGTGCTCTAACGTATACGTAGCACCTGGAAATGCGGGTACTGAACAAATAGCAACAAACTTATCGATAGACGTTGTCGACTTCAAAGGAATTGAAACGGCTTGTATAGAAAAAAATATCAACTTAGTAATTGTTGGTCCTGAAGCGCCCTTGGTAGCAGGCATCGTAAATTATTTTCAAGCAACAGATTCCATCAAACACATACCTGTAATTGGTCCCGATAAAGTTGGTGCGCAATTAGAAGGCAGTAAAGATTTTTCTAAAAATTTCATGCACAAGTATGGCATACCTACTGCTGCATCTCGTACATTCAACGAGGCGCAATTGGCAGAAGGCCTAGCGTATCTTGAAACACAATCGTTGCCAATCGTATTGAAAGCGGATGGCTTGGCCGCTGGCAAAGGTGTTATTATTGCGGAAGACATGGCAACGGCAAAACGCACCTTGAAAGAAATGCTTGCAGATAAATTATTTGGCGAAGCGAGTGCGAAGGTTGTTGTTGAACAATTCTTAAAAGGAATTGAAGCGTCGGTATTTGTATTGACAGATGGCGACAATTATGTGATTCTTCCTGAAGCAAAAGATTATAAACGTATCGGCGACAATGATACTGGACCAAACACAGGTGGTATGGGCGCTGTATCGCCGGTTCCGTTTGCTGATGCAACGTTTATCAAAAAAGTAGAAGACCGTGTAATTATTCCAACCATCAATGGCTTGAAAAAAGAAGGTATCGTTTATAAAGGTTTTATTTTTATTGGTTTGATGAGCGACAACGGCGAACCTTGGGTGATTGAATACAACGCACGTATGGGCGACCCCGAAACGGAAGTTGTTTTTCCGCGAATCCAAAACGACATTGTTGATTTATTTATAGCTACAGCTGAAAATAAATTAAATGAAATAACTTTGTCCATTGATCCACGCACCGCAACAACCGTAATGCTTGTAGCAGGTGGCTACCCGGGTGATTACAGCAAAGGACAAGAAATTACAAAATTAGAAGACGTTACAGATGTAACGGTTTTTCATGCGGGCACAAAAAGCGCAAACGGAAAAATTGTTACAAACGGCGGACGTGTCATTGCTGTTACGGGTTTTGGAAATTCCATTCCAGAAGCTTTAGCAAAATCAAACAAGGCGGCTGCAACCATTCAATGGGAAGGTAAAAATTACAGAAGAGACATTGGACTTGACTTGTTGAAATGAGTTTTAAGTATTAAGTTTTATGTGTTAAGAAAGCTTCGTTGTTTAATTCAACGGAGCTTTCTTTGTTTTACATACACTACAATTATCAAGCAGCTGCTACAGATTTGACATAAAGGACGTCTTTTTTGAATATCGCACCTATTTGCTTGTGTACCGAAACCTTTTTTCCAGCTATTCCAGCTGTTGTTGGTATTCCCGCCAGAACTACTAATTGTTAATCGAACAAAAATAACGCGGGCTACCAACAACCAACCAATCTTAAAAGTTAGCA
>JAYTLG010000098.1:0-4562 GCA_043729555.1 Cytophaga sp. | reverse complement strand
TACAAATAAAATTAAGTTGTCGCACCTTTAGCATTAAGCGTTCCGGTCAAAGCTTTGCATCTTTTACAAAGGAAGATATTTAAATCTCAAATAATTTATAAGAACGCCTTGATTCAAGTAAGTCTTTTCATAGGTCGTCTGTATACCGTGATGCTCTACTAAAAATTCAGAGGCATACAAATCATGTGTATATACTAATTCTGAAACTTTTAAACTCGCGTCTTTTAATACTTCAAGCGTATGGTCGAATAAAATTAGATTGTCCGTTTTGAAATTTACCGTACCACCTTGCGGCATCATTCTTCTGTAAATATTCATAAAGCGCATGCCAGACAAACGAAGTTTAGCTTCACCTTCTCTTGGCTTAGGATCCGGAAATGTAATCCATATACCATCCACTTCACCAGGTTCAAAAAACTCTTCTAAATTTTGAAGCTTTGTTCTTATAAATGCAGTATTCGTCAAGCCTTGCTCTACAGCAAGTGAACTCCCCTTCCACAAGCGAGCGCCTTTAATATCTAGACCGATGTAATTTATATTGGGATTTAATGCAGCTAAACCTGTTGTGTATTCAGCTCTACCACAACCTACCTCTAATACAATAGGATTGTCATTTTTAAAATATTCCTTCCAATTCCCTTTATAGAATTTATAGTTTTCTTTTTCAGGTTGAAATAGATTGTGTACTTCTGCGTTCCATTCAAAACGCATCAACTTTTTACGTGCCATTACTTAATTCAATAATAATTCTCCCAATACATATAAGCTTCCACCTACCCATATCACATCATCCGATGCAGCGTTCGATTTAGCTGCCTTCAAGGCATCATTCACATCAGGCACAACATCCCCTTGTAGATTATATTGCGCTGCAACATTTTTAAGTTCGCTGGCAGGTAGTGCCCGTGGATTTGTTGCCTCACAAAAATAATAAGTAGCCGTTACAGGAAGTAAAGAAATAATATGAGATACATCTTTATCCTTAACCATCCCAATAACAATATGCATTTTCTTCTTTAATTCTTGTAGCTGTTGCATCGACAACACCATGCCGGCTTCGTTGTGAGCGGCATCCAATATGACCATTGGGTTCTGTGAAACTACTTCCCAACGACCTTTAAATCCCGACAAGGCTTGAACCTTAGACAAACCATTTTTAATATGAACGTCATCGATATTCCAGTTCAAACTTCTTAGGACATCTACAACGCCCATCACGCCAATTATATTTTTACGTTGATATATACCTTTCAAATCTGTATCAATCTGCAACACTACATTAGTGGAACGTTTTCGTATCTCAATATTCGACACTGTATTTACGACCACATCATAGATTTCAAATGCAGAAATGAACGGCGCATTTATTTTTTCTGCTGCGGATTTAAAAATCCCATATATTTCCTCTTGAAATTCAGATAATACAACTGGTGTACATTCTTTAATAATGCCCGCCTTTTCAGTTGCGATGACTGACAAGGTATTACCAAGAAATTGTATGTGATCCAAGCTTACGTTTGTAATTAAGGACACTTCAGGTTGAATAATATTGGTAGCATCTAAACGCCCGCCCATGCCTGTTTCTATAATTGCAATATCAACTTGGTTTTTAGCAAACCATTGGAATGCCAAAATAGTTGTTATTTCAAAAAAAGAAGGCTTGAATTGGTCGAATACATTGGTGTGCTGAAACACAAAATCGACCACTTCCGATTGCGGAATACAAACACCATCGATGCGTATGCGCTCTGTAAAATCATGCATGTGCGGGGATGTATACAAACCTACTTTATAACCAGCAGATTGTAAAATAGCAGCGAGCATACTCGAGCAACTACCTTTGCCGTTGGTGCCGGCTACATGAATGGATTTGAATTTCTTATGCGGATTATTAAATGCGGATGCTATACCAAGTACATTATCCAAGCCAGGCTTATATGCTAAACCACCTTGTTTTTCAAAGGCGGGATATTGGCTGTATAAAAATTCTACTGTTTGATTGTAATCCACGAATCAATTCAAACGGAATACGAATGTTATAGTACCTGTTGAATAAGGCGCTGTACTGCCATTGTTCGAATTTTTAACGAACTCCATTTTTCGTATTTCGTCTTCGCAGCGCTTTACAAGAGTTTCGTTAACTTGTTTTTCAGTTACATTTATAGCCAAAACATTTCCTTCGTTATCAATCTTTACAGAAAAAACAACCTTGCCAGCTTCCTTATTAACATTTTCTACTTTGGGGTCTGCCTCTAAATGCCAGCCAGCCATATTCAAAGCCCCAGCACCACCACCGCCATTTCCAGGGGTTCCATAGTAATTTTTACTATTAAGATTTCCATTCGGATTGCCTTGGTTACCTGCCTGTTTAGAGTCCCCGTCTCCCGTTGATACCCCAGGCTTAGTAGTAGTGCCAGGTTGCGCATTTGTATTGGTTGATGTTTGGGTATTTGTTTGGGTATTTTTAGGGGAAGTTGTTGTTGTTGTTGGCTTTTTAGTTTCGCTAACAACAGTCTCTGCCTCTGGGTTCGTAGTCGTTAGATTAGCATCATCTGTAGAAGCTTCAGCAGATTCCTGAGCATCTTGAGGTATTTGATCCGCTTGCGTAGCAACTTGATCGACTGAGTTATTGTCACCAGAACCCATTTCATTAAAACCGAAATTAATCGGTATGCCGGCCATTCCTGCACCAGCTTCATTATTTGTTTTTTCAAGAACAACCCAGAAGAAAAATATTAAAAGTAGGGCGCCATGAAAAATCACCGCAAAAAGAATCCCTTTCCGTTCATGTAGTCTATCCTCTTGTCTGATTGTTGTACTATCCATCTTATTTATTTTTATTAAAACGAAATTTGTTCAAATAAATTACACGAATGAGTTTAGTATTTTTTAATCCAACTACCGCTATAACTTGCTTGAACAGAAGCGAATTCAACATTTGCAGCTTCCAAGGTCGCAAATGTTCCAATTGCTACCTTATAAAAACCATTTGCATCCACAGGCATTTTAACGGCAGCTTTATTTTGGCTGCTCAAGTCTTTATACAATCTATTTGCATTTGCTTCATTCTTAAATGATCCTACAACAATATAATACGAACCTGCAACAACTTGTGAAGAAGCAACAGCCACTGCCTTTTCCTTAGTCTTTAAAACTTCTACAACTGGCTCTTCAACAACTTCCGATGCTACATTTTCATCAACAACGATTTCAGCATTCAAATCTGTAGCAACTGCAACAGAATCAACATTCGTTTCGACAGAATCAATTACTACCGATTCTTTTTTTAGACCCAATGATTCAAAAATATTTATACCGCCCAATGAAATATCTTTTTGTTGGTTGTATACTACAAATCCTGCAGCACCGATTAACACTACTAGGGGCATTAGTATAAATAATACCTTTGCAAAAGCACTTGTTTTTTTTGTAGATGCGCCTTGTTCTTGTACATATGCATCTTTTGCATTTCGATGCTTATTTGTTGATTCCATATCGTAACTATTTCTTTCTATTGGTTTAAAAACAAAATCAGTCAAACCAAAACTTTCCGAAGAAAAATTAATCGTGAAATCTGGTTCAAATTCTAATTTACCTTCTAGATTATAAAAAAAACGACCAATCTCGTTCATCGTATAATACTTATACAACGATAAAGACGAATTAAATTTCTTAACAAAATCATCAATCGAAGCGGTTGCTTCCTGAAAAGTGATGGATTCTTTTCTAGAAATTTCAGCGGCTAACAAACCGTCATTTACCTTAATTTGAGCATTAAAGCTTAATGTACGACTAGGGGCTGTAAACTTATGTGTAATAGGGTGTATGTCTGCCGAAGTAGCTTGCGCAACGAACGCACCCAAGCCCGCGACAATCACACAATCATGATTACCAACTAGTTCCGAAATGTATTTTTCTATATGTATCATTAAAAACTATATGTCAAACCAGCTAAAGCATTAATGCCTTTCACCTGGTAGTATAAATATCGTTGATATTTCTGCGACAAGATATTATTTAATTCTAAGAAAGCCGAGAAACTGCTCGAAAATCTATATTCAGATTTTAGACTAATATCGACGATATCCTTCAATTTAACGGCTTTATTTGTCTCCAAATTAAGTCCTTGTAGACCACTAATATAATACATTTCAGCATTAAAATAGATTTTCTTCTGCAAATTATATTGAAGTCCTATAGAGGATTGAAAGGATGGTCGATGCCAAGCTTCAGCTTGTTTATCAGTATTCCACGCATTATAAAGTACATTTACAGATACTCTCCATGACTTACTCATATCATAAAACAAGCTACCTTCAAGACCAAAAACGCCTGCATCGTCATACAATGCTGTGAATTCACTGGAATCTGGTTTGCTATTTGTGTAGAAGAACTGATTGGTATAGGATTTGTAATTCATCAAAACAGAATAGCCCACATTGTTTTGAATATTCCCCTTAGACCCAACATACAAGTCTAATTTACGATTCGCATAATTTAACGGCACATTTGAACCTAAATATGGGTTTCCTTGAACAAGTGTACGATAAGTAAGTTTATCC
>JAYTLG010000097.1:0-3839 GCA_043729555.1 Cytophaga sp. | reverse complement strand
GTACGCAATTTTTATTCAGACCATGCTACACGTTTGTTGTTTTGTGAAAACGAAACAAATCACAAACGTTTATTTAACAAAGCTAACAAATACAGCTATTGCAAAGACGGTATCAACGACTATGTTGTAAACGACAATGCCAGTGCTGTAAATATGATGCAACGCGAAGGTACAAAAGCTTCCGCGATATATAAGCTTTCTGTAAAGCCAGGTGAAACGGTTGTGGTGCGTTCGCGCCTTACCGATAAAACATTTGACAAACCCTTTAATGATTTTGATAAAGTATTTGACTTGCGTTTGAAGGAAGCAAATATATTTTACGATGAAGTTCAACATGGTGTAAAAGATCCTGAATTGCGTTTGATACAACGTCAAGGCTATGCAGGGATGATGTGGTGTAAACAGTTTTTCTATTTCAACATCAAACAATGGTTGGAGGGAGATCCGGTTCACAAAGAAAAATTGCCCATTGGAAGACAAACGGGTCGTAACAGCCATTGGGAACATTTAAATAACTCGAATGTTATTTCAATGCCAGATAAATGGGAGTATCCATGGTATGCCGCATGGGACTTAGCATTTCACTGTATCCCAATTGCGCAAATAGATCCTGATTTTGCAAAACGTCAATTGACAATTTTGTTGCGCGAGTACTACATGCACCCGAATGGACAAATTCCTGCCTACGAATGGAATTTTGGTGATGTGAATCCACCTGTGCATGCATGGGCTACATGGCGTGTATACGAATTGGATAAAGAACAAAATAATGGTGTAGGAGATACGGCATTCTTAGAACGTATTTTACACAAACTTACTATGAACTTTACGTGGTGGGTAAATCAAAAAGATAAAGACGGAAAAAATATATTTGAAGGTGGTTTCTTAGGACTCGATAACATTGGGGTATTCGATAGAAGTCAACCCTTGCCAATTGGCGGTCGTACGGAACAATCAGATGGTACAAGCTGGATGGCGATGTATTCATTGAACATGTTGCGTATCTCTACTGAATTAGCTCTAGTGAATCCGGTGTATCAAGATTTGGCGTCGAAATATTTTGAACACTTCTTATACATTGCAGGTGCCATGAATAATATTGGTGACTCAGGTGTTGGTTTGTGGGATGAAGAAGATCAATTCTATTTTGATATTATTCATTTGCCGAATGGTAAAAGCCAGCATTTAAAAGTAAAATCGATTGTAGGCATCATTCCATTGTTTGCAGTTGAGGTATTGAAAAAATCGAGTGTAGAGAAACTTCCGGATTTTAAACGTCGTCTTGAATGGATATTGGTTAATAGGCCGGATCTTGCAAGTCAAGTATCGAGATGGTCGGATGATGGTAGCAAGGATACAAAACTGCTTTCCTTGTTACGTGGTCACCGTATGACAATGGTGTTGAAGCGTATGTTGAATGAAACGGAATTTTTATCGGAGTTCGGTATTCGTGCATTGTCTAGAGAGCATTTGGACACACCTTATGAATTTAATTACCAAGGAAAAGTATTCTCGGTATCGTATAAGCCTGCTGAATCAGATTCGTCTATGTTTGGTGGTAACTCCAACTGGCGTGGTCCAATTTGGTTTCCAATCAATTATATGATTGTAGAAAGTTTGATGAAATTCCACGCATATTATGGCGACGAATTTGTAATCGAATACCCTACAAATAGTGGTAAGATGTTAACCTTAAAAGATATTGCAGCCGAACTTTCAGATCGTTTGATTAATATCTTTAGAATTGATAAAAACGGCAGACGACCTGTATATGGTACTGTAGATAAATTCAGTAAGGATCCAAACTTTAAAGATTTGATTTCTTTCTATGAATTCTTTGACGGAGATAATGGTAGAGGCTGTGGTGCATCACATCAAACAGGCTGGACAGGCCTTGTTGCTACCTTGATTCATGAGTTCAAGAGAGAGGAAGAATAAATTTGATATATAAATTATGAATGATGAATGATGATTCGCCAGTGCGAAAGGCATTTCAATAATTTATAACGGCATCATAAAAAAGCGACTAGAGAAATTATTCTTTAGTCGTTTTTTTTACCGCTTATCCAGCCGTTATTAGTGTTTGTGCCCGACCGATTGAAATGATAATAGTAGCGCGTGTTGTATTCATTTCGTTATATAAAAGTGTATTTGGTGGGAATATCAATAACGGCAGAATTTATATATTAATAGCCTAGCTGTTTCAAACGAATTGTTGAGCCATATTTTTTATTTTAATGTGTGCAAATGTCAACTGTTTTAGCTTTTTATTCCCTTGTTCTTAAATATATGCAACTAGCTCATTTTTAATCGATAGTGTATAGTTTATTATTCCCTTTTAATTGCGTAAATTTGAGGTTCTATATTAATAAAAAAGATATGCAATTGAGTGAACAAGAACTGGTACGTCACCAGGAACGTGAAGAGTTATTGAAAATGGGTATTGAGCCCTATCCTGCAGAACTGTTCCCTATAAATGTTTCTACAAAAGATATTCATCAGAATTACGAAAAACGTAAAACGGATTATAAAAATATTTCTATCGCCGGCCGTGTAATGAGCCGTCGTATTATGGGTAATGCTTCGTTTGTAGAATTACAAGATGCAGGCGGCAGAATCCAAGTGTACTTCAGAAGAGATGATCTTTGTCCGGATGAAGACAAAACAAATTACAATATCGTTTTCAAGAAATTAGTAAGTATTGGTGACATCATCGGTGTGCATGGTTTTGTGTTTACAACACAAACAGGTGAGATTACCATACATGTTACTTCATTCAAAATATTAACAAAAACATTGCGCCCATTGCCGATGCCTAAAGAGGCAGAGGATGAAGACGGAAATGTAAAAGTATTTGATGCCTTTACAGATCCTGAGCAACGTTACCGTCAACGTTATTTGGATTTAATTGTAAATCCGCATGTACGTGAGACTTTCATTAAAAGAACACGTTTGGTAAATACCATGCGCGAATATTTGAATGATAAAGGATACTTAGAAGTAGAAACACCCATCTTACAGCCCCTGTATGGTGGTGCAGCTGCGCGACCATTCAAGACACACCACAATACCTTAGATATGACATTGTATCTTCGTATTGCAAACGAATTGTATTTGAAACGTTTGATTGTTGGTGGCTTTGATGGTGTATATGAATTTTCAAAAGACTTCCGTAATGAAGGGATGTCTCGTTTCCACAATCCAGAATTTACACAAGTGGAATTGTATGTTGCATACAAGGATTACTATTGGATGATGGATTTGGTTGAAGAGATGGTAGAGAAAGTTGCCATTGCCTTACACGGTACAACGGAAGTTACTGTAGGTTCAAATGTGATTAGTTTCCAACGTCCTTGGAAACGTTTCACCATGTTTGAAGCTATTCAACATTACACAGGTATTGATATCAGTGAAATGGAAGAAGCACAATTGCGCGAAACATGTAAGAGCTTACACGTAGATGTGGATGCATCTATGGGTAAAGGTAAATTGATTGACGAAATATTTGGCGCGAAGTGCGAACCATTATTGATACAACCAACATTTATTACAGACTATCCGGTAGAGATGTCACCGCTAGCAAAGAAGCATAGAAGCAAGCAAGGTTTGGTTGAACGTTTTGAAGCAATTTGTAACGGTAAAGAAATTTGTAATTCATTCTCTGAGTTGAACGACCCGATCGAACAACGCAAGCGTTTTGAAGAGCAATTGGAATTAGGAAAAAGAGGTGATAGCGAAAGTATGGTGTTGGACGAAGATTTCCTTCGTGCATTAGAATTTGGTATGCCACCTACAGCAGGCTTGGGTATTGGTATTGACCGTTTAGCAATGGTTATGAC
>JAYTLG010000096.1:0-10563 GCA_043729555.1 Cytophaga sp. | reverse complement strand
CCGCGCCAATGGTACTGCAGTCAAATGTGGGAGAGTAGGTCGCCGCCAACTTATTATTAAAAACCTTTATCCGAACAGATAAAGGTTTTTTTGCTTTTACAGCTTTTTTAGTTAGTTACCGTGAGCTCATTACTTGGGTCTAGATAAATGAATAACAGACTAGATAATATGCAATGTGACGGAAGCACTCCAGTTAGTGCGCCTGTGACAAAAGTTTTTTTTCAATAAACTACAGACCACCATTAAGGGAAGCACTCGGCATTAACAAGAATTGCCATTACATTAGATTTTTTACAATAATTACAACGTGATAATACCAATTTATTTTAATGTATTACAATTTAAATATGACATACATTTACTGCCAATTTATATCAATTTTATCGCTCTTGTTATCATTCAATTTCTAGCTGCAACTTTTTATGTAATCTTATAAGTCAATAAAATACGGCTGTGGCAATTTTATTTTTATCATATTATTTTAACTAAAGATAAAAAACTCTAAAATATTTATTGTATTTAATGGTTTATATTACACAATTCAAATAAGATCCATATATTCGAATTCGTATTTAAGCAAGCTATTTTATGTCGACCTATAATCGATTTTTTGTCTTTCTATTTTTACTAATTTCAACGGTTACTGTAGATGCACAAACCTCCGTATACCCATTTACGGTTTCCACTACCATAACACCCCCTTACACAACCAACGTTTCCGATTATGTAGGCACCAGTGCGTATCGAACAAATGTACAGGTAACGTTCAATGATTATAACGAACCCTATTGGGAATCGCGTTTGCGCGTAACAATAGAAGGCAATGGTATTACCATACAAACACGGCCAGATTTCAGACCAGCACCCTTAATATTATATCCAGGCTTAAATACGATAACGGGAAATGATTTAAGTATTTATTTTAATGCTACTAATACACTAGTACAAGGCACAACAGCAAACGAGGTTTTCAATAATAATAAATTACCAGAAGGTTTTTATACACTCTGCGTTGAAGTGATTGATTACGAACTGAACAAAGTGCTTTCCAATAAATCGTGTGCATTTATTCAGATGCAATTGCCCAATGTTCCTATTGTTATAACTCCATCTTGCGCGTCTACTGTATCAGCAAATGCGCCTCAACAAATTTTGTTTTCGTGGACTGGTGTTTATAGTAGTTTAAGTACAGCCCCTGCACAATATCAATTAACCCTTTATGAGATTACAAATCCAAATGCAAATCCGCAATATGCCTTACAAAACAATCAAGCATTATTAGTATTTACCAGTGACTGGTCTTCTCAAACAAATTATTTATTTACCACTGCAGACCCATTACTTGATATTGGAAAGCGCCATATCTTTAGAGTACAATCAAAATTTGAAGACGGTACTATTCAGTTAAAAAATAATGGATATTCACAAGTATGTGATTTTTATTTTGGCTATCCTATAGGAGGATCCATAGTACTATTAAAACCACTTGATGCAGGAAATTTTTGCTTATCCGACCCGCTACTCTTTTCATGGACAAAACCCAGCAATTTAATTTCGAATCAACAAGTAGCTTACAAATTAGACATTGTAAAAATATTGAATGGACAAACAGCAGAAGAAGCGCTTGTTTCAGGCAATCTATTTTATTCACACACGTATCCTGAAACTTTTGTACCCATGACATATCAGGTACAGCTGCCAATTAAATTAGAACCGATGTATACATATGCATGGAGGGTACTAGCATATACAGGCACACAATTAATTGCAGAAAGCAATATTCAAACCTTTGATGGACCACCCGTATTAGAGAAATTTTATGCAGGCACACATATTGTCTATGTCGATCGAACATTTAATAATACGATAAATTCATTGAGCGGCGTTGGTAGAGTTTCTTTGGGTAACGGGAACGAACAAGTCGTAAATTTTAATAATGTTTTTTTGCAATATGTTGCGGGAAACTTTACGATGGGGGACGGTGAAATTTTACAAGCATTGTCAGACACTTCTGTCATATCGTTAAATCCTAAACAAACAGAAAACAATAGTGCATATTTTCACCCGTCATTTATTAAATTAGATCGTTACGGTTTACACATGAACGGCTACATACAATGGCCGTTCCCACATGCCACTGCAAGTAGTCAGCAGGATGTTTTAACACCCTCTAACTGGTATGATTTTAATACCTATAAATTGATTGGTTCAACGCATTTAACAGCATCAAACAATTTCGACTTATTGGAACCGGCAGCGTATCGATTGGAGCTGGCACATTATTCGGATGTGATTATTTATAAAAATGAATATGCACTAAACATACACGGAAATATTGTTTGTCCTCCGAATATTAAAGGTGCAGGTGCGTTGACCGAACCCATTCGTTTACCCTTTAATAATGCATTGCAATTGTATTACATTAGTAATGACAAAGCCTTACCTATACAGCCAATAGTTCCTGTCGCTAGCCTAGCTTTTCAATTGGAGCCTATAGAATACATCATTGACCTAAGTGAATTGCAATCGCCCGGCAAAAATACAGGAGATGTTTTATGGAAGGGCATTTATTTCTTTAAAACAAATTTGCATTTTTTGCCTGCTTTCGATTCGAATGGGCAAATGTCATTCATAAGTGAGACAAATTATTTATTAGAACCGACGGAAGCGGATAGTAATGTATATTATTTGGATATGTATGGACAAACATTCAGATACATTCGAAATTTTTCAGGTTATGCTGTTTCGTTTAATACATTCCCATCACATGTAACTGACTTTAGAATAAATATTTTCCACGATGCAGTTGAAGAAAGTTATTTAAAAGGTAGTTTAATAATTCCGTTTATAAACAGCACAATTCCTTTCCACTACACTTCTGTGTTAACATCTGCGGGCCTTTATCCTGGATATATGACCGATTTGGATGCATATGAATTTACATACCATTCAGATAAAAGTGAAGAAGCCATACGTATAGAAATATTATCAGCGGTATTTGCAGATCAAGAGCGATTGGATTTTTCATTGAACATGGACTGGCCTTATTTGCAAGCAAACATAGAAGGGATAACAGGATTTAGAGCATGGGGAGATTATCAAATTGGTTTTTATACGCGCAAGGGCACCACACTACTTTCGGATCAAATACAAGGTCAACTAACAGAATATCCATTTACAATTACATCCATAGGCGCGGGAAGCGGCTCGGGCAAATATGCTTTCGGATTTTCTGGAAATGTACGAATCAATGAAGAAGTAAGTGGCGATAATGGACCTCCGTTAGTTAACATTTACAGTATGGTTGCCAATTCTTTATTGCCTTATGAAGAAGATTCGGATGCCTATCAAGCCTTACTAGACAATGGTAGTAGCCCAAGTGAGGCTATCACAGCCATTCGTATTGAGCATCAAAAACAAGTACTTGACCAACAACTTAAAACGGAAGTTAAAAATAGTGCAACCAGCATTAGTGATATTGCAGCTGGCATTCCATTGACACAATACCAATCTTCACCCGCTTCATTATATTTAACAGTCAACGATACTCAAATTGACACAACGCTCGAAGAGTCCGTTCGACGGGGATTGAGAGCAAAATTGAATGACAAAGAATACGCAATCGTAGAACAATTTTTTACAGAATTTATTCGGTTAGGTGTAGATGTTTTAACGCAACCAATTGAAAACGTATCAGACACATTAACAAAAAAAATAAATAAAAGCATTGACAAATCCGTTGTCAAATTAAACGCATTCATTACACGTGAGGTAGACAAGATTATAGACAGCATCGTCGTAAGAGCAGTTCGAGCATTTGTGCGAGATGGCTATGACCCTACCGAAGATTTTTTAGTTGTTGGAGACACAATTGCAAAAGAATTGTCGATTGAAATTAACAGAAGCATTAAAGCTTCTATCAATGCAAATGTCAAAAAACCAATCTCAGATTTTATACGTGCTCAGTTAGTCGACAGTACACGCGCATTTATGGTACGAGAACTTTCTGGAATGACAGATGAATTATTAAATGGCAATTATGAAACCTCAGTTATCATAAGTCGAATCACCAATAAGCTCCCCGAATTTTTATTAAGCATTACGAATAACATAATAGGTTTTGTGAAGCCTAAAAATGTTGCTTCCATGCTTGAAAAGACAGCCTTGGACGCAATTCGTAATATTGATTTGGGAGCGGTTGCAGAAAAAGTAACAGAAGGATTTATTGAAAACGGACCGCGAATAGTTAGCAGTAATCTTGCTAGAATAGCGTCCAATCAGATAAATGCATTGGTCTCAACTGTATTCGCACAAACACCTATTTTAAATGCCATTGCACCGCCGAGCATTAAAATGAATTTTGACAATATAGGCGAAAAAATTTCAACTGGAAGAATCGATCAAATCATAACGCTTGACCCAACAAACATTGCAATCAACACAAAGTTCGTTTCTTTTAAAGGGAAATTAAGACAAGTAAGAGATACTGTTTATGGAAATTCCTGGCGTGGAGCTTTTGCTGTTACAATAAAGCAACCAAAGCCATTTAGTGTTGATGCTATTTATTTAAGTGGAAAGAAAAATGAACACGAATATTGGTTTTGCCAAGTTTCACCTGGCGACCCTGCAGGCAAGGTTGGTGGCAGATTAAGCAAAGATTGCAAACCTTTTAGTACACCAGCTACGATAGGGCCTGTGCAAATTGTTGCAGGTACAGGCAGGGTATATAAAGGCATGGCAGAAATTGCTAATGGCACGGATGTGGTTCCAGACCCATCCATTGCGTTTGGTGCTTATTTTAATTTGGTCTTGTTCGATACACAAAACAAGGGCAAGACCGCTCGAATAAAGGTTGAAGCAGAATATATTTTGAGTGAAGACGATCATTTTGTAGTTGACTTTAATGGCGAAGTTCAAGTAATGAGTAAAGTCGTTTCTATATTAGAAAAGGACCCAACGGCAATGGTGAGTGGAGAATTGCATTTATATTACAATTCACAAGAAGATCATTTTTTAGGCGAAGGTGCAATCATCATAGAAAAACCTGGAGTGCTATGCGGGCAAGGTTCATTCCTAATTGAAACAAAACCTGGATTTTGGCGAGTTGCCATAGGCGAACGGGAGTTTCCAATACAAATGATTTTGGCTTGCAATTCATGGGGAATCATGGGATGGTTGTACGTAGACCAACACAAAGCTGAAATTGGTGGCGGTGTCGGATATTATGTAGATATCTATAAAGGCCTTCATGTTGGACCAGTCAGTTTGGGTATCGGTATAAATGCAGGTGTGGAAGTAAAAGTGTGGGTGGCATTTACATACAATCCAAAAGTTACTTTAGATGAATTGGGCGTAGAAGCACACGGATTTATTCACGTCTTTGTTGACTATGCAACACCAGTAAAATCAGGGAGATTAAACTTAGTAGATATCGATATTTATCTTGGAGGCATTGTACATATCAATCCCAAGCCCACCTATTTAGAAGGCTATATAAGAGGTAGCGTTGCAGTACTTTCGTTTGGTGTTGACTTTAATTTAGAGTTTCATAAAAATATATAAGGGCCATTTTAAGAAATAGTAGAATGGTATTTATAACTGAACAATATTTAATTAAGCAAATGAATAGTAATTAGCAACATCTGGTCATTTATAGTCTTAGCAAGCTAGCCTGCCTTAGAATTTATTAACAATTGTTATCATTGAATTTCTTGTATTCATTATGACAACAAATAGATTACCAGTAATTTTAAATTAATTATTTACACCATTATTCGTTATGGATATTTTTATTCGCAGTATATATACAACACTTATATTTATTTGTTTGATACAGGTAAGTGTAGCTCAAACTGGACTGTACCAAAGCAATGCTTTTATAACGATAGCAGAAGGCGGTATTTTATATGTTGCTGGAGAATTTGTTTCGAGCGCTGACGTTTTTAATAGCGGCGAGATGTATATAGAAAAAGATTTGCATAATTTAAATACCAATAGCGGTGTGTTTCCCAATTCTGTTGGCTCTACTATTTTAAATGGAAGTACAGACCAGTCGATTTTTGGGAATTGGACGTTTAATGAATTGCGTATAAATAAGCCTACTGGCGATGTGCTATTAACACAAAACATTGTCGTAGACTCATTGTTGAATTTCATTCAAGGTAATATTCATATCGACATGTATACCGTAAACTTACATAACGAAGGCGCTTTAGTTGGAGAAACAAACGACAGCAGAGTGTATGCAACAACAGGAATTGTTACCACTACACGTAATCTTCAACAATTAAAAAAGACTACAGATATTGCAGGATTAGGAATATTTATTGAAGCACCTAATCAAGTATTTGGCACAACCACTATATCTAGAGGGCATACACCCTTTGTTGATGCGGGCGCAGGCAGTATAGAACGCTACTTTGACATTACAACTCCATTCACAGTAGCAGTTGACAATATTGTTATTCGATATTTTGACACCGACAATGTCGGCAATGAAAACTTGTTTCAATTGTATTCTTACAAAACATCATTTCCTATTTGGTTTCCTAAAGGAGGAATTGTGAATAATTTATTGGATACTGTAGCTTCTCCTTATTTTAGAAACCTTGGCTCTGAGCGCATAACCATTGCCGCTGCTTCTGATAATGCTACGTGTGCGCCGAGCGATCCGAATTATGTTGAAGCAAACTTTTTAATGCCATCAAATGCATATACGTTCGACACCTTGCATTTTATTAATTTTTCGCATTCATTAAACACAACAAGCTCGTTGGACTATATTTGGAGTTTTGGTGATGGATCTTCTGCGGATGCTCGAGATACGACACATATTTATACCCTTGATGGAATCTATACAACTACATTATTGGTAAGCAATGGATTTTGTGCAGATCAGAGGGGGAAAATAGACACGATCACAGTAGCGCCGCCCGCACGATTGATAGGACAAGTATATGGGCAAATTTTAAATTCGTTTAAGTTCTACCCCAACCCATGTAGTTCAACTGTAAGTATTGAAGCAGAGCTTGCCGATGAGTTTCCTTCAACCATTTTAATACATGACATGTTGGGGCGTACCATAATGGAAGCAACATATCAGCAGCAGGAAATTTCCGACAATTTTGCATTGAGTCATTTATCGCCAGGCATGTATATTCTGGAACTTCAAGCAATGGGAAAAATATTTACGTACAAATTAATTAAGGACTAATACGGTGTATTCAACTATTTTTAAAGTTTTCATATTTTCGATAATTACTTTTAATATAAGTGTAATGCAACTTTCTGCTCAAGGTTTAGAAGCTTTCAATTGGAAAAAACCTATTAAGATAACAGGAGGTTTAAATATTACGAATACGCTTTACGAATCCAAAGGTATGCCTGCGCGCAGAGATCCCTGGTATTGGATGGTAAGTGCAAATGTCAATGCTTCTGTTTTTGGAGTTGTTTCAGTTCCTATTTCATTGCAAATTACGCAACTCAACAAAAGTTATACGCAGCCATTTAATCAGTTTGGCATGAGTCCACACTACAAAGCATGGACATTGCATGTTGGTTATCGCTCGCTTCAATATTCAACATACACTGTAGGTGGTGGTATGTGGTTGGGGGTCGCCTTAGAATATCAGCCCAAACAATCGCCTTGGTTGGTGAGTGTGTTGTATGGGCGTTTTCAAAAAGGCGTAAATGAATATGCCGCGGATGGTTTAGTAACAGGTACGCCCGCCTACGAGCGTTGGGGATACGGTGGTAAAATTGCGTATCAAAAAAATGGACGATCCATTGCTTTTCAACTTTTCAGAGGAAAGGATGACGTCAATAGTGTAAGCGATACCATTGCAAAACAAGCAGACATTAGTCCTGCTATGAATTTAGTTTTTGGAATAACAACCAAACAAGCATTGTCGAGGCACCTTGTATTCGACCTTGAATTCGCCACAAGTGCTTATACAATGGACTATACGGGCGATGAATCAAAACTTATCAATCATTCATACTTAAATGGATTGGGTAGTTTTTTTATCACCAATACATCTACAAAAACAAACAATGCGTTTCAAACAGCAATCACATACAATCAAAGTACCTATCAACTCAAATTTGCCTATCGCAGAGTCGGTCCACAATATTTTACCATGGGTTCCATATTTTTGAACAACGATGTAGAAGATATTAGCGGCGGTATTACGATTAAAATGTTAAAGCAAAAAGTAACATCGTCTTTCACAGCGGGTTTGCAACGAAACAATTTGGACAACAAACTTACACAAGAGGCAGTTCGAAATGCATTTGCAGCATCCTTGATGTACACACCCAATAAGAAGATAAATCTAATGGCGCAGTACTCAAATTTTTTAGCCAATACAAAATTCAACAATACAAATGTTACAGCGAATCAGTTGAGCTTACAACAAAACAGTGATTCCATCCGCTACAATCAAGTAGTACAAAATGCATCCCTAAATGGCAATTATGCCATTGGAGATAGTTTGGTTCGACATGCCTTTATGGCAACTATGAGTTGGCAACTAGGCAGAGATTCTAGAGATAACAATTCAGACTTTTATTCAGGTACAGTTGGTTATGTAATTACATTTGTACCATCCCAATTAAGTTTCAATGCTAATTTGTTAACAACCTATAATACCAGCAACGGCATTCTGAATCAAATGTTGGGACCCAACCTAGGTGCCTCAAAAAAAATTACAAAGTCGACACGATTAAGTTACAATGCATCGTATATAACCAATAGCCAATCGCACACCAACGCTGGGTACACCATAACCAACCGTTTGGCATTGTCAATAAAAAAGGGGAGACACCATACCATAAACACCGATGTGTTTTGGATGAAACGTGAACAAAAAAATGCAACAACTCAAGCAAGTAGTGAATATAGGGCCAATATTGTGTACGCATATGTATTTTAAAATTATCAAACATATTGGAATTGTTTGTTTGATGGCGTGTATGTTTGTTACGGCTCATGCACAGCAAGCTCCCAAGGCATATGTATTTGCACACAATAAAGGGAAAGTTCGATCTGCGCTACAAATTGAATTGAAATGGTTTACGGAGCGTATTGAATCTGGGGGCGGCGTGTACGTTTACAGGCAAGATATTAGTGCTGGAGGCTGGCTGCGATTAAATAGTAAGCCATTATTGCCAACGGCTAAAATAGATTCGATTGCAAAAAAGGATGACGAAGAATTGATATTTTTCGAACAACTACTGAAAGAAAAACGGCCGTCTCAATTAGAAGGCATGGTGTTATTGTCTGTTTGGTTGAAGGCTTTTCAAAGTACAGCTATGGCTAAATTCTTAGGTGTGTATTGTAATGATTCTACGGTTGTGGAAGGGAAGTCGTATCGATATAAAATTATACAATTGATAAATGGTGCGCCGAAAGAAATAGGTATAACTGCAACAATAAAAGCGCAAGCTAACGAACAATTTGAGACCTCCCTACAAGAATTAAAACTTACTTCAGGAAAGAAAAAAATCACTTTTATGTGGAAAGAAGAGCCTGTACGTTTTTGGGGAGTTAATGTATATCGCCGTGTTAAAGGGGGAACGCAATTTAGTAAAGTGAACAGCAATCCTGTAATGGTAAACAGAACGGTTGATTCCTTAGGCAAGCCCATCCCCTTGGATCGTTTGTATGAAGACGATTCCTTACAAGAAAATACCTTGTACGAGTATCAATTAACAGGGGTCGATTTCTTTGGTTATGAAACGCAACGCAGCGCATCTCAGTTTTGTTATGTAAAAGACAAGACAGCTCCGGGGCAGCCGCATTTAAAAATAGATTCCGTATATCTGCTAAAGGTGTATATGAGTTACACGCCTGTGTTGGATACGGATATAAAAGGGTATTGTATGTATCGCAGTACAACAAGTGATGGCCTGCATCAGCGACTGAACAAAGAGCCAATCACTGCTACAAATCATGTATGGGTAGACAGCGTTTCAAAAACTTCCCCGTATTATTATTTCATATCAGCTATAGACACGGCAGGGAATGAAACACCTTCGGAACGCATTATTGCAACTGTGGAAGATGTATTTGAACCCGTTAAGCCGGAACTTATTTCAGTGAAAGGCGATACAGGTATGGTGCATCTTACTTGGAAAGCAAACAGTGAAAAAGATGTATGGGGTTATTATGTTTATCGAGGCATTGGCAAATCGTCATTGAATAAGATGGTGTTATTAAATGTTGATCCACATCTTACAACTTCGTATACCGACACCATCAACAAAGCCGCGACCAATTCGTTTTGTTATGCCATACGGGCTGTAGATAGTAGTTATAACCGAAGTGTTTATAGCGACACCCTAAGTGCTGCCATGCCAGATATCATTCCCCCAGGAAAACCATTTATAAAATCTGTAACGCGAATAGACAACACGCACATACAAATTTCTTGGATTCCCAATTACGAGAAAGATATACAAGGCTATTACATCTATGTTAAAGATACAGTCGTTGCTCTACCAACTAAAATTAATGCAGCATTAGCATCTGTGTCTTCGCATCAATTCACCTACACACCTTAT
>JAYTLG010000095.1:0-3635 GCA_043729555.1 Cytophaga sp. | reverse complement strand
CAAGTATTTAGCACGTTTTTGTTCCTATGACAAAAGAGAAAGAAAGAATTTTCAACAATGTTTTGATCAAGCTTTCTCTTAAGTTGACGCGTATGCCCGCTGGTGCAAGCATTTGCTTGTGCCAGCGAGGTTGTGTTTTTTTAATTACTTTTCGCGTTTTCTAAAAATATCCTTCCAGCTCATCGCCTTTCCGTACTGCAAAACACCCCGCTTAAATACCAATGACGCTGCATAGGTTACAAGCACAAACGTGATAAACAAGATTGAAGCCGATGCTACAATCTCCCAAACACCCACACCAAAAGGAATGCGCAACAACATGGCTACGGGCGATGTCAAGGGGAAATACGATAAGAGCACTGCTGTTTGAGAAAAGGG
Organism: Cytophaga sp.; assembly: GCA_043729555.1. Lineage (GTDB taxonomy): Bacteria > Bacteroidota > Bacteroidia > Cytophagales > Cytophagaceae > Cytophaga. Next base: position 3,257 of record JAYTLG010000095.1, on the reverse strand, counting down.
TTCTGAAATAATAAACCCTGCAAACAAAAACGTAACAAACAAGGGTGCGGTTATGGGAAATGTAAATTGTTGTGTATCGGTTTCGTTATCGGTCATGGCACCTACTGCCGCAAACAAAGAGGCGTACAATAAATAACCGACAATAAAATACACAAAGAAGGATACACCAATTAATAGTATCGGCAGACTTTCAAAACCTTGTGCATACACATTCCATTCTAATGCTTGCCACGCATCCTTACTTACATGCAAGGTATCTTGTATATTTTTATCGTTGAACTGATCCAAGGCTACACCATACGAATTGTTAACACGAGAGCCGATCCAAACATAAACGAGCGCCCAAAAACCAAACTGCGTAAGACATACCGCTGCAATGCCCAATATTTTTCCCATCATCCAATGGAATGGTTTTACCGAACATAAAATAACTTCTACTACTCGATTCACTTTTTCATCCACAATGCCTTTCATGACTTGCACACCGTAATAGAAAATGAAGAAGTAAATGATGATGGCGCAAAATAAACCGACTAATTGAAATACATCGGCATGCGGCTTCGACTCAGCTAATGGAATGTATTCAATGTCTGGAGACACCGCTCGTTCGGGCACAAACGCCAGCACAACTTGCTTGGTATAAATGTCGAGTAATTTATTTTTAAGCTTCCACTGCTCGGCTGTGGTCAATCCTTTTTTATCCCACAGCAACAGTTTCTTTTGTTCAACAGAATAAATCGCCAATACATCGGCCTGTTTTGTTTCTAATAAAAAAGCAGTTTGTACATCGGCACTCGAAGCCGTTTCTACCGGATGAAACACAAACGACTGGTCGGTGAAGTTACCCATCTGCTGCACACTGCTTGCAGACTGCAACCATACGTGTATGCGTTGTGTGGTATCTAAACTTAAATAAATAGGAATAAATAACATGCACAAAGACAAAATCGGTCCAAGCAAAGTCATCACAATAAACGAGCGCTTCTGAATGCGATTTTTATATTCTTGTTTTAAAACAATCCAAATCTGTTTCATACCTTGGCGTTGTTTACAACCGTTAAAAACACATCCTGCATGCTTGGCAAGTATTCTTCAAAGGCATGCACCGTTCCGCTATCCATCAGCTGCTTCAACATGTGTTGTGCAGACGCCTGCACCGTCAACACATAAGATACCTTATGGGCATCAATTTGTTTTTGCTCAACAATAACTGCTAGATACTGGCTTGGCAAGTTTCCGCTGTACACAATGCGTATTTGTCCGCTATCAAACTGCCGACGGATGGCATCGGGTGTGCCTTGCAATACAATTTGTGCTTTATGAAGCATCACCAACTCCGTACAAACATCTTCCACCGTATCCATGCGGTGGGTCGAATAAATAATGGTAGTACCCGAAGCGTGTAAGGATTTAATTTCTTTTTTAATTACTTCCGCATTTGCGGGATCAAAGCCACTAAAGGGTTCATCCAAAATCAACAAAGTTGGTTGATGCACAACAGCCGAAATAAATTGCACTTTCTGTTGTTGTCCTTTTGAAAGTGTTTCCAATACATGATCTTTTAAAAACCCAATCTCTAAACGCTGTAACCAATCTGCGACTTGTGCCTTTGCTGCGGTACGCGACATGCCCCGCAATTCTGCAAAATAAATCAATTGCTCTTCAACCTTCATCTTGCGATACAAGCCACGTTCTTCGGGTAAATAACCCGTCTGTACGCGGTGCTGTTCTGTTAAAGGCGTATCGTTAAAATAGATTTTTCCGCTATCAGGCAACACAATTTGTGTAATCAAACGCAGCAAGGTTGTTTTGCCTGCTCCATTGGGACCAAGCAAACCAAGTATGGTATTCTTTTTTAAAGCGAATGAAACAGCATCAATGGCTGTATACGAGCCAAATGTTTTAGTTACATGTTCTAAGCGAAGCAAATCAGACATTCTTATAGACCTCCTCTGGATAAACGACTTCACATAAATACAAAGCTTCTGGCGGCACAGAAATACCGGCACGCTTACGATCTTTGGCTAAGATTACTTCCACAAATTCATCCAAAGTCATACGTCCCTTCCCTATTTCCAACAGTGTACCCACAATGGTGCGCACCATGCCGCGCAAGAAACGGTTTGCCTTTATGTGGAAATACAACATATTGCCCGCTTGTTCCCAATAGGCATGAAAGATGGTGCAATTGAAATTGGACACATCGGTATGTACTTTACTAAAACTCTCAAAATCTTCGTATTGCAATAGCAATGCCGCTGCCTTATTCATCTCTTCGATGTTGATGGGCGGATAAAAATAGTACGACAAACCAACTTCAAAGGGATTGCGCACAAGTGTAATGCGGTAAATATAAGCGCGCGACGTGGCATCGAAACGTGCATGGGCATCGTCGCGCACCAAACGAGCCGACTTAATACAAATATCTTTGGGTAAATACCCGTTAATACGAAAGATCAATGCATGATCAATTTCTTTGGGCGAATTGAGTTGCACAATTTGCGACGAAGCATGTACGCCTGTATCGGTGCGACCGCTACCGATCACATCTATCTTTGTACCAAGCACATTCGTCAATACTTTCTCTAACGCTCCTTGTACGGTGTGGGCGTTTTCTTGTATTTGCCAACCATGATATTTAGCACCATGATAAGATATATCCAGAAAATATCTCAAATTTTTATTAGTTTTATATCTGCAATTTAATCGAAAGCCCGTATGATACAAAGAATTCAATCTCTACTATTACTAATTTCTGCAGCATTACTGTCTATTTGCTTCGTTAAGCCTGCATGGACAGCAAGTTCAAATGGCTCTGAATACAGCGTAAATTCCTATGCCTTAACCATCACAAAAGATGCCATAGCAACAGAGAAATCACTTATCTATATCAGTATTTTACTTGGACTTAGTATCGCAATCACACTTTTTGTGATTTTTCAATACAAAAACCGCAAAATGCAAATGCGTTTAAATATGATGAATACGCTACTAATTTGTATGGTAGAAGTGTTTTATTTTTGGAATATTCGCGAAGCTAAACTACTCATTGACTCAGCAGAATTTACAGAGCATTTTGGCCTTGCATTCTTCATGCCCTTGATAGCCTTATTGCTTTGCATTTTTGCAGGCAAGCGCATTCAAAAAGACGAAGCATTGGTGCGTTCGGTAGATAGAATAAGATAAAGCCTAATGCAAAATGCTTAATGCTTAATGCTTTGTTCGTGGCCATGTTGGAACGCCTTACGTATTGTTGA
>JAYTLG010000094.1:0-3431 GCA_043729555.1 Cytophaga sp. | reverse complement strand
GAGTCGCTTTCTTAGCAGCTTTCTTAACAACTTTTTTAGCAGTTGCTTTTTTAGCAGGAGCTACTTTTTTAGCAAGATTTTTTGCTACTTTCTTCGCTGCTTTTTTTACAGCCTTTACAGCTTTCTGTAGGGTTTTCTTCGCTGAAGTTGACCCTGTTTTTTTTACTTTTTTTGCCATGTTTTTGTCAATGATATAAAAATATTCTCTTGTGACTAAAGTTAATTTATACCCTAAAATAAAAAAAAAGTTTTATATTAAAATTTGTTGGGCGAAAAAAAAATAAAATAAATGAAAGTATTATCCCTGATTGATCATGAATTTGAAGATTTGGAGTTTTGGTATCCGATCTTAAGACTAAAAGAAGATGGTCATGAAGTAGTCATAGCAGGACCTAAAGGTGGTGCCGTGTTTATAGGTAAATATGGTGTGCCTGCCACTAGTGATATGGCTTATGAAGAGGTCGTGTCGACTCAGTTTGATGCGCTGTTAGTCCCTGGTGGTTGGGCTCCAGATAAAATTCGACGTTCTGGAAAGGTTTTAGAAATTGTTCAAGAGATGCATGCGGCTAATAAGGTAATTGGTCAGATATGTCACGCAGGATGGGTGTTAATTTCTGCAAAAATTCTACAAGGCTATAACGTCACGAGTACACCCGGCATAAAAGATGACATGGAGAATGCAGGTTCTATCTGGTTTGATAAACCAGCAATGGTAGATCGGAATATCGTTTCTGCCCAACGACCGCCTGATTTGCCATTATATATGAAGTTGTTTATAGAGACATTGAATGGTTCAAAATAAATACAAGATGTTATATCCATATAAAGCGACCCTGCTTGCTGTAGCGCTTTCTGCCGTGCAGGTGACTCAATTACACGGACAAACGACAATAAAGGCAAGGCTAGAGCAGATATTGGCTGACAGCTTACTGAAGCAAGCTCAAGTAGGCATTTCTATCCGTGATGTAAAATCAACCAATTTAATTTTTGAGAAAAATGCGAATCAGTCTTTTACTCCAGCTTCCAATTTAAAACTGCTTACAACGGCAACAGCTTTGTCGGCCTTGGGTGCAGATTACCGATTTGTGACGACTGTAATGTATACCGATTCGATACAAGCCGGCTTGTTTGAAGGGACACTTTTAGTAAAAGGTAGTGGAGACCCTACCTTGGGTTCAGATAAAATGCCTGGTCAATTAAATTATCAAACATTGATACGCAATTGGGTAGTGGCTTTTAAATCGAAAGGCATTCGAACATTTAAGGGTGTTTTAAAAATAGATGCAACACATTTTGAGTTCAATTCAATTCCAAAAGACTATACTTGGGGTGATATCGGTAATTATTATGGAGCAGGTAGCTTCGGGTTTAATGTAAATGACAACCAATATATCTTGTCGCTTAAGCCAGGAAGTACAGTTGGTGCTACTACAACGGTTGTAAGTATAATTCCTTTGGATACGGCAAGTACATTTAATAATCATATCAAAACGGGTGCTGCAGGTTCTGGAGACCAATCGATTATTTATGCAGCACCGTATAGTAAATATGTTTTTGCCGAAGGTACCATTCCATTGGGTGCAACGTATTCGGTTAAAGGAAGCATTTCAGATCCTTCGCGTTTGCTCGGACAATTGTTAATCGCAGAAATGATGAAGCAAGGAATAGAGTGGATGGGGATTTTGAAAATTGTCGGTGAGAACGAATCTGAAAGTGTGCAGCAAGGTTTTGTTGTACTCCTTGAACATGCTTCGCCAACAATTAAAGAAATTGCTACCTACACCAATTTGGTCAGTAATAATTTATATGCGGAGTGTTTGTTGAAAGAAGTTGCGTATCGTAAAACAGGCGTGGGTGCTACAGACTCAGGTGTAAATCAAATAAAACGTTATGTAAAAAGTTTGGGTGTGGATACGTTTGGGCTGGTTTTAAGGGATGGCTCAGGTATGTCTCCCTTCAATTGTATTACTCCAAATCAATTCTCCTTGTTTTTAAGCAAGCAGCACTTAAATAAGGTATTTGTAATGTCAATACCCGTTGCAGGCGTTGATGGTACTGTTTCGCATATTTGCAAAACAGCTAATGGCAAGGTTCGTGTTAAAAGTGGAACAATGTTTGGTGTGACGTGTTACAGTGGTTACGTCCTTTCAAATTCAGGAACACAATATGCAGTTTCATTACTTATAAATAAACACGAAGCTAAAAACAGGTCTATTCAACGTATCTTAGAAAAGGTATTGATGGCTTTGGTTGAGAATTAGTATTCGCTTACACCGCTTTTAAAATAAAAATGGACTGCTTAAATTTTAAGCAGTCCATTTTTATTTTGTTGATTTGAATTCGATTTGACTAGAAATCTAATTCTTCATTGTTTTTCTTAGGGAATAACCAAGAAGCCAAGACAGATACTGCTAAGGTAGACACCACAAATAGCAAGGCGAATTGATGGTCAATAACGTACCACTTATGAATAAGTAGCTTGATACCTACAAAGGATAGAATAATAGCCAAGCCATAATTTATATAGTGAAATAGTTTCATAACACTCGATAAAGCAAAATAAAGCGACCTAAGACCTAATAAGGCAAATACATTCGAAGTGTAAACAATAAATGTATCCGTTGTTATCCCTAAGATTGTAGGTATAGAATCTACAGCAAACACAACGTCGGTACTTTCAACAATTAATACAACAATGAATAAGGGTGTAGCATACAAGATGCCATCTTTGCGAACAAAGAATTTATCTCCTTCGTAATTTTTTGTGACACGAATAAACTTATTGGTGAGTTTTAGTATGATGTTGTTTTCAGGGTCAATTTCATCATCATCACTTGAGAATAACATTTTAATGCCCGTGTACATTAAGAAAAAACCTAGAACATATAACAACCAATCGAAACGTTCAATCAATTCAATACCTAATACAATAAATAAACCTCTTAGTACCAATGCACCTATGATGCCCCAGAATAAAACTTTGCGTTGATATTCAGAAGGTACTCTGAAATAACTAAAGATTAACATAAAGACGAATAGGTTGTCGACGCTGAGTGATTCTTCGATTACATAACCAGTAAAGAAAAGTTCAGCTGCTTCACGTCCTTTCCAAAAATAAACAAATATGTTAAAAGCCATTGCTAATCCTACCCAAAAAGCACTCCAAATAAGAGCCGATTTAGTAGTAACTACTTTGTTACCTTTGTTAAATACGAATAAGTCTAATACAAGTAGTGTTAAGATACTTATATTGAAAATAATCCAAAATGACGCTTCGTTGTTCATATAAAATTAGGCCAAATACATAAGCCAACTACAATATTACTTTATTATTTGGAATCAACAATGCATTTCTACGCAATTACGTATAAAAAGATATCTACGTATTCGTTAGTTCGTTGGTGATTCTGATTGTTGTTTTACTTTATTAC
>JAYTLG010000093.1:0-2906 GCA_043729555.1 Cytophaga sp. | reverse complement strand
TTTCAGATATTTTAACCTGCGACGAATCATATAGACTGTGTATTGAAAACTACTTAGAGTCGTTCATGAACTACTATGTAGTAGAAAACGAAGCACAAGCATTACAAGCGGTTAATTTACTAAGCGATTCAGCTAAAGGTAAAGCAAACTTCTTTGTATTGGCACGTTTCAATAACTATCAAGCGTCGCAAAAAGGAACCTTCGATGGTTGCAAAGCTGCACTTGACATTGTTGAATACGACAACAAATACAAAGGATTAATTCAATACATTTTAGACGGTGTATATGTAATTACTGGAAATCAAGATATTATTCCTGAAGATCCACAATCGGTCTTTATTACACAAAATGGTAAGTTAGCAAAACGTAAATACAGCATCTCTGGTGGTTCTGTTGGTTTGTTTGAAGGCAAAAGAATTGGTCGTGCTAAAAACATGGAAAAGCTTGAAGCCGATATCAACAAGCTTACAGAAGAGATCGAAGACATACGTTTAATTTTAGATTCGAAATTAAAAGAATTCTATCGCCTTAAAGAAAATACTAAAAAGGTAGAACTGGAAGAACTTCGTCGCGAAATCAATTTAATCAACAACGAATACATTACTCTTAAAACCAAACAAGAGCAGTTGGCTTCCATGCTTTCTGACAACAGTTTGAAAAGAGAAGATGTATTGGATAAGATTGCGAAAATTCAAGAAGACATTGAAGTTAATACACCACTAGCGCAATCGGGTAAGCAAGATCTTGAAGGTTTTGAAGAACGTTTGGAGTTATTGAACGAACAACTGAGTGAAGAAACAACACAGTTGAGCAACAAGTCTGCTATTTATAATCAAGAAAACATTGTTTTCCATCAGCAGCAAAACCGAGTTACAAGCTTAGAACAAGAAATTGGTTACAAAAAAACCACTTTCGATCAAAGCAAAGAACGCATCACAAAAAATCACGAAGAGCTAGAAAACACGAATGGCGAAATTCGTCAGATGGTTGATAGTGCTGATGTGAGCGAAGATGAATTAATTAATTTCTACAAAGAAAAAGAAAGCATCGAGCTTGGCGTACACGAGGCAGAAAAGGATTACTACAGCACACGTGCCCGAATTGATGAAGTAGAGAAAGAAGTAAAAGAAGTAAGACGTCAACGCGAAGAGTGTGACGAATTATTAACCACACTGAATGCCAAAGTTACGGAAACGAAACTTGGATTAAGTTCCATAAAAGAACGTTTATCGGTTGAATTCAATTTGGATTTGGACGACATCATTGCATCACAAACGGAAGATGAAGTTCTGCCAAGTGAAGAGGAATTAAAAGAAAAAGTAATAAAAATTAAAAATAGCCTTGATCGTCTAGGGCCTATCAATCCGATGGCAATGGAGGCATATCAAGAAATAAAAGAACGTCACGTATTCATTACTGTTCAAAAAGAAGACTTAGCAAAATCAAAAGAATCGTTGTTACAAACAATAGCAGAAATTGATACCGTTGCTAAAGCTACCTTCTTAGATGCATTCGAAAAAATCAGAGACAACTTTATTCGTGTATTCCGTTCCTTGTTTACAGATGAAGATAGTTGTGATTTAAAATTAGTTGATCCTGAAAATCCATTGGATTCAGCAATCGACATTATGGCGAAACCGAAAGGAAAACGTCCGTTGACGATTAATCAATTATCGGGTGGAGAAAAAACATTGACAGCAATCTCGCTCCTATTTGCAATTTACTTAATCAAGCCAGCACCGTTCTGTATCTTTGATGAGGTTGATGCACCATTGGATGATGCAAACATTGATAAGTTCAACAACATCATTCGTGAGTTCTCTGGTGAATCTCAATTCATCATTGTTACGCATAACAAACGTACGATGTCTAGTACCGATATCATATACGGTATTACAATGGTAGAGCAAGGAGTCTCTAGACTGGTGCCAGTTGATTTACGTGCCTTAAACGACGCTTAATACAAGCCGAGCCACATATCCACAAAAAAGGGGTTGACTAATTAGTCAACCCCTTTTTTTATGCTTTATAACAGAACTGATTATTCAGTTTTTGCTGGTACTGCTGGTGGAACAACTGCTGGTGCAGGTGTCGTTGGAGTTGTAGTAGGTAATACATTTACATTGTAATTTGTACGTAAAATAATGTCTTCAAAAAACAAAATCGACCAAATGATATTTTGTTTGTCTGCGTAAGGAATAATATCTACTAATGTTTCATTTACAGAAGCAATATATTCTTGCTTATTTTTCACTTCTTTTTCAAGGTGACTAACATTTGCAGTTGTTTGAGGGATACTCATTTCTGTAAGTGTTGCACCTGGCTTTGTATGCAATGCTAAATAAGGCAACACTTCTGTAATGACAGCGAAACGCTCTTGATAAATTGCAGTCAATTCTAATTTACCTAATAAATCTAATTCTGCCTTTGTATATGTTTTCTTTAAAACAGCATTTGCATTTACATATGTCAATGTGGTCGTTGCAGCTTTTTGAGCGAAAACATTTCCAACAAGACAAAAAGAAATTAGAAATAAAATTAGAGCGGATTTAGATACGTGTGTGTTCATATTTATACAATGTTTAATTAATAATTAGCGTAATTGGGTCTTGTAAAGATACAATTTAAAGTCCTAATAATTCAATGCATTTATTGGAATATTATTTCGAATTGCTAAAAAAACACTTTTTAGATAGCTTTTTTTAATAATTAATAGTTTGATATTTAGGTTTTTAATAATTTTTTTTTGTATGCATGCATACTTAAGAAGAATGTTGTTGTAGTTGAAAATATGCTCCAGTATAAGCTGATTCTTGAATATTTAGATCTTCTTTTCATTCTTATAATCCGTACAGGCTTTTATAAGTGCGGGAAAAAAATCATCGAAACATTTTTGCATTTCGATG
>JAYTLG010000092.1:0-19531 GCA_043729555.1 Cytophaga sp. | reverse complement strand
GCCAAACCAACCATCGTTAACAGGTGTATGGAAGAGTAATTTTGACTGGGTAAGTTTTAACAAAACAAGTGACAATACCATTTATGGGTGTTATAAATGGGCTGCTGGCGAACTGTATTTGAAAAGTATCAATCGTAATAGCTACACATTCAACTGGAAACAAAAAGACGGTGGTCAAACGGGTTGGTGTGTATTGGTATTGAATAAAGAAGGTACACAAATGAATGGCATTTGGGGTTTAAATAAAGACACAACAACATTCGGAAATTGGGAGCTCATAAAAACTCAAACGACGGCTTATCAATGCAACAACGATGGATCTGCAAATACAGTTTCGAAAACTAAAGTTGCACCGAAAACGGTGCCGCCTATTAATATTATGATTGAAGTATTGGACCACACGTCTTCAAAACCATTGGCAGGTACAATAGATGTTTATACAAGCACAAATTATTATAAAGTGCCTGGCGAAGGACAATTTACAGCCGACATCAATCCATCTAATTTTATGGTTGTAAAAACAGCTATACCAAATTATTACCCAACCATCGACACATTCAAAATAACAGACGCCGAACAAAAAGCCTTATATGCTACACGTATCATAAAACTTTATAAACTTACGGCAGGCAGTAATATTCTATTACACAATTTATTATTTGCCCGAACAAGCTATGAATTGTTGCCCGCATCTTTGCCGACGCTTGACCAATTGGTTACAGTCTTGAATCAATATCCCAATATGTATATTGAATTGTCGGGACATACGGATAATGTTGGCGACTCGAAACAAAATGTATTATTATCGCAACAACGCGTAAATTCGGTTAAACAATATTTGGTTGATAAAGGCATCGAAGGGTATCGTATAAAAACTGTTGGCTACGGAGAAAAATATCCGGTGTCGAGTAATGATGGTGAGCAAACGCGTAAGCTGAACAGACGGGTAGAGCTGCGAATTATTACGATGTAAGTTTTGCTTTCGTATGGGTACTTAAATTATTCCAATAGGAATTGTTGAACAAACGCAATACAACAAGTAGAATTTTCATTTTTTGGTTTAACTTCTATTGTGAGTATATTTAACAATACTTTAATAAACATTTCATGTACCATAAGTTCATTGTACTTTTTCTACTATTCATACTTAGTAATAATTCTGCTTTTTCTCAGAAAGCAAAACGTCTTATTAAAAAGAATAAATACGATAAAGCCGAACAAGTAAGTTTAGCAAAAATTCAATTGTTGGAAAAGCAATCGGGTCTTTCAAAACACCCTATAAATTTTTTATGCAAACTTATTTCTGCACACCACTATTATTCTATTATACTTGATATAAAAGGAAAAATCACACAGTCACAAGATGAAATAGCATTCTCAGATAGCCTTTTCCTAGTATTAAAAGCCATTAATCAATCTAGAAAAGGTTGGTTTGTTAATGGATATGCCGATGGTGCTGCCTACAAGTATACAACACAATATAAAATGAATTTTACTCGTAAAATCCTTCTTGCAAATATTTTTATGGAGATAGGAGAAATGAGTTCGGCAAAGACTAAAATTGAAGAATATCAGGAAAATTATTTAGTGTCGCCCTATGCAGATAAAAATTCGTTTGTATTTAAACAATCGTATTCTATGCTAGGGAAATATTATTATCTAACAGAAAATTATGATACGAGTAAACTTTTTTATTCGGATTATATTCGTTCGTTACAAAGCAATCCCAGATACATTGATGACACCTTTAAAAATTTAAGTGAAGCCTATGTTGGGCTCGGACATTGTTATCTTAAGCTTGGTGACTTAGACAACGCTAAATTAGCTTCTAAAAAAGCAGTCGAATATTCTTCACATACATTTGCACAAAATTTTGTTGGAATAAAATCAACTGAAATTAATTCTTACAATTTATTAGCTGAAACGTATAGACAAGATCTTGATTATGCCGCCGCAAAAAAATGGAACGACAAAGCATTAAATTTATATAATGATCACATCCAAATAAATAGCCCTGCAAAGCTACCAATATTAGCAACAAGAGGTAAATTGTATTGGGTAAATAACGATACACTCCATGCAAATCATTGTTTTAAAGAGATTGCATCCATATTCATTGAATATATACAAAACAATTTTCCTTACCTATCTGAAAGTGAACGAGAATTTTTTTACCGGTCAAATAAACATTACATCGAATTGGTAAAAAGTTATTATCAATATTTATTTTTTGAAAAAGGGTATAAAGAACAATATATAATCAATCAACTTTACAATACTCATATCAATAGCAAAGGGTTATTGCTTTCTGCAGCATCTAAACTGGAGGAGAAAATCAATAATACAGGTGATGCCGTACTTATAAATAAATATCTACTATTAAGAGAACTAAAAGATGCGCGCATCAAATTATCAAATTCAGGAAGTATTGCGGATATGGCTGTTATTGATAAAGTCATTTCAGAAACAGAACGTCAAATCTTATCTAAAATTAATATTGAAATTGAAAAATACATTACCTACGATTCAATTTTAGCTTCTATTCCCGATGGCAGTCAACTGTTAGACATACTGCGTGTGTCGCAATTTTCTATCCAAAAGGATAGTCTCGGAAAATCCATTTTACATGAAACCAAGGAAAACAAATATCTTTATTTTATTAGCAAAGCGGATCGCTCCCGATTTGAATTAATACAAAATCTCGAAACTCAATCACATTTAGAAAAAAAATATTATACCGCTTATTCAAACTTTGTTAAATTTAGTGTTCTTAACACGATAAGCTATGATATCTATTTCAAACCAATAGAAACAAGCATCACATCAAAAAAACTAATTATTTCTGGTGATGGAATTTACAATTTATTAAACCCAGCTTTATTTTATTCCGACAACAAATACCTAATCGATACCTATGAATTTTTATCAATTGCCTTAGCACGTGATTTATTAAATGCAGACAAAAATAAAAATTCAATTAAAAATGTCACCTTGGTTGGTTGGCCCGATTATTCCACACATAAAAATACAGGTGGAGAAAATCCTGTTGAATTGCCTGGCACTGAAAAAGAAATTGAATCCATTAAATCCATCTTGCCTGCATCCATTCCTGAATACAGTTACGTTCGAAAACAGGCCACAGAAAATGTTGTTAAAGCTTTGCCATCAAGATCCGTTTTGCATTTTGCTACCCATGGTTATTTCGAGGTTTCAAAACTTCAAGATGCCATGTATACTTCTGGATTAGTGCTTGCCATTTCAGATTCTGCAAACAATAAAGATGATGGCTATCTGTCGGCTTATGAAGCATCCAATTTAAATTTATCAAATACATTTTTAGTTGTTATGTCTGCTTGCGAAACAGCTCAGGGAGAAATAGAATCTGGAGAAGGTGTATGGGGTCTTCAACGTGCCTTTCAAGTAGCGGGCGTTCGATATGTAGTGATGAGTATGTTCAAAGTTAATGATGAAGTAACCGCCTTATTAATGAAAGAATTTTATTCAAATATTATTGCAGGTGAAGATGTGTTGCTTGCATTTAGACACGCACAATTAACTATCAAACAAAAATACACAGAGGCTAATAGATGGGGTGCATTTATAATTAAAGGATACTAACTATGATTCGATTACTCATACTCATTACATGCTTCTTTACCTTGATCAGTGTACAAGCCCAAACAAGTATGGGCCTGTATTCAGAATTTAAATTAAAGCCATTTGGAGATGAAAAAAATGCCTTTTCAAGCTACATTAATTTTGGAGTGCTTTTAAAAAGCAAACTTTCAAAAAGAGTCAATTTCGTAAGCGGCCTTTCAATGAAATTTTACAATGCAGATGTAGAACCTTTTTCAAAAAATTCAGACTTGGTAACCTATTTGCGAAATAAAAACAACCAAAGTTTTGTCTATGTCGAATCTGATTATATTTCATTCGAATACCTAACATTGCCCATTGGTATCGAATATAAAATAACCCGATTTTTACGGCTACAGTATCGATTTGAAAACAATTTTTTAATTGGAACAAATGATGATGTAGAAGATTTGCAATACGGCAAAGCTGCCCTGAGTTCATATATGTATACGCATAATATCACAAGTTATTTCTTTGTGTCTGGATTTGGAATTGGAATTGGGGTGACAAGTCCCCCGAGTGTATTCAAGGATCAAACATATTCTTATAATTTTATGTATGATATGAAAGAGTCCTTGCATAATACCTACATGTTAAATTTTATTCTTTCGTATGATTTTCCATTAATAAAAAGAAAAAAAATATTATGATTAGCAAAAATTATTTCGCTGTAGTTATTCTTTTGCTACTTTTTAATTCTTGTAAAAAGTCAGAAGACATTCGTCCTTCAAACGCATTTATGATGAATGAAGACAGCAACAAAGGTCAAGTAAACATAACCTTAAATTGGTCGCTCAATGGAATTGAAGACAATGGCATGCTTGCCGACATGAGTATATATCTAACTCCAGGTAATTATGATGACCTAAATTTATCAGGGCCTTCAAAAGTTTCTTCCATTGATTACATAGGAGGTGAAACGGTGTCACCATCCTATGATTTTGATTTACGGGATTTTTATCGTTATTATATAGGTGTATGTTATAATGGTACATTAACACCTAATGCAGCAATAACATTTCCGCTAACCATTGATTATACAATAACAGTTGAATTTGACAATATAACTTCTGAGAGACGTGTGATAACAGGTTCATTGATTATTGAATCTTCAGAAAAATTAATGACCAAAATTGAATACCCGTATTTAATGGATATTAACGATAGTGAAGCTACGGATGAATATAGAAGCTATTCGTTTAGAGAAATCACAAATCCACTTTCTGTTTTAAGAAGCAGTGATGTTACGAGTTCGTTTGTCTTTGAATCTAACAAAACCCTTACAATAGAAGGCGTGTGGAGTGTTAATGGCAACATGCAAGGTTATAAATATATTGATTTGGATTTATTGCTTGTTGATACCTTAGATAATCCAGTATCATATACTGATTTATTTGAATATTCTAACAATGCGTATGCGTTCGAAAAGTTATTTGTTTCCCCAAACGATGCTGACTTTAACGATGGAGACTCCAAACAAGTAGGCTTTTTTTATGATGCAGATTTAGGTGCTCCCAATCCCACAAGCGTTCAATTAATGCTAAAATTAAATTCTTTTGGCTCTACAACCATTAATAGAAAAATAACTTATGTGACCTTAAATATTGACCTTGCCACTCCAGGCGATGGAAATATGTATCTACTGGGAAATATTAAAAAATCTGGGAATGAATATATTTTCGAATTGAATTCTAGCCTTGTAATATACTAGATTACAAATTTCAATAAACAACCTGTTTTCGGAAATAAATTTAAAATGGCTGCTATGCTATAAATACGGCGGCCTTCGCTACAACGAAGGCCGCCGTATCTTTTTCTATTCGTATAATTTTATTCTATTTTTTTTCTGTTTTCATCATACAAGCCTACCAAAACACTATTGCCGTTTTGGTCTACCATTAACCCTCCATATTCGGCTTTTTCATATTTTTCTGCTTCGCCTTCTTGGAAAAAGTAAGATTCGGCACCAATGTTCAAGCGCCATTTATCCGCGGTATACACAATCAAGTATTCATCCGCATATAAGGGCGTTTTGTATTCCTGAAGACGTTGCCTCTGAGCAATTCCTTGTTCGTCTACTTTCACCACACAAAATCCACGTTTGGATATACTATCCATTTCTTCGCCTTGAGCAATTTCATAACTCAAGGTCATGTAGTCGCCTTGCATCAACGACCTCGGGTCTACTGGCGCAAGTGCTATTAATACCAACTTGCCGTCTGTCAACAAGCCTTCCTTTTTTAACATTGAAAAATTCAGAAAACAAAGCAAGCCAACTAAATTCAACAGGATAATTATCCATTTATATCTTTTCATTAGATTCAATTTTTTTAATTATGAACATGTAAATCAACAAACAAAAAATGCCTGTTGAAAATAAAATAACCGACTTAAGCAATAAGGTAAAATGTAAGTCGTAATAAAATTGTGCTACAAAATAAATAAATGAAATAATGCCAATAGCTAAACCTGTTTTGTTATTTATTAAAAAACAAAACAATAGAATTAATAATGCACCAGCTATTGCAGGCGAATATAAGGTGGGTAATAACATAAACCCGACGGCTGCATGAGCTGCAATTTTAGTATTTATTTTTTCTACTTCATATATCTTAAGTATTCTAGACAAAATAAATACAACGGCTGCTATGGTTGCGATAGATGAAAACCAGATATATTCTATTGAAATAGATTCAAATTCGTTGTTGCGAAAACAACCAAGGCTTACAACCAATGCAACAATTAAGGCCATGGACACAGGAGCAAATAATTTAGAAAATTTTCCAAGTTGTCTAATAATTTTTGCCTCATTTAATAATACAACAGTCAATAAAAAAGTAAGCGCGATAACATAAACATGAATGGCATTGTAGGCTTCTTCAATAAAAATCATCGCAAACAAACTCAATAATGCGGTTAAAGCTGCGATAAATGAAAGCACATACGTTTGCGTAACATATAAGGCAATAAGAGAAATGCCGATAAACAGTATACAAATAATGCTTTCATTGCTTTCCATCTCTACCATTCCAAATGCAATCATGCCATGGCCAGCCATGTATACACAAATACTTGAAGTATCAGTAATTGTTTTTCGAATGACTTTATTCACTGCAAGTGAACCTGCAATACATAAAAATCCAAAAAACAATACCGCTACTTCTGAATCATATAAACCTGACATCAATAAAAAACCAAAAAATGTTAGTGTAGCAAAAATCCCTCCGAAAACAGAAAGGATTTTTATGGCAACGCTAGATTGTTCTTCATGATCTTGCTGAAACTCTTCTAATATCAATTGTTCATCTATTACAGTCGCTGTTTCATGCTTAAAGTATTGTATGAGTTCGG
The DNA here is from genome assembly GCA_043729555.1 of Cytophaga sp. Classification (GTDB taxonomy): domain Bacteria; phylum Bacteroidota; class Bacteroidia; order Cytophagales; family Cytophagaceae; genus Cytophaga. The sequence goes on along the minus strand of JAYTLG010000092.1, from coordinate 12,544 downwards.
GTACTGTATGTTTGTTATTCATTTGACCATTTATTTTGAAGTGAAAGCAATGCCTTTATAACAACCGTTACGCTGATAACGATAAATAAACTGACAACTAAAAGCATTCCAAAATCGTCCGCTACTTTAATTATTAATGCAGAGATAATACTGATTACACTAAAAGCCATAATTGCTATATAGGATATAATTTTATGTTTCAGTGAATACAAAGCAACCAAGGCGTATACAGCTGCGGTTAACAAAAACAAAACAGGAAAAATATGTGTTTGGTCATTTTCGAATACATTATTTATATTCCCAATGGAAGCAATACTTGCTACCGCAAAAACAAGGCAATTTAAAAACCAATTGGGTACAGCAATTGTCGATTGCATCTTAGAGAGTAGTGCAAACAACATCATGATTACTGCATTTAGTATAAACAACATTGTAAACAAGAAATTATCCGACCAATAAAATGCAACCTGATCGGCAAACATACAAAGTGTGACATTTATTAATGCAATAAAGATGAACCAGAGTGGTGCAAAATTAGAAACAATCACCCATACAGTAATGAAGACCGACCAGCCCAGAAAAAAATCATAGGCATTTGCACCTGTTTGATAAATTTGTCCAAACACAGCAAACAAGACGCCTACCAAGATTGATGCCGCGGTGAGCACTACATTGCGAACCAATATATTTTTCTTAAAAATAAATGCCGACACAATCGTCATGATTAATAGACCCTGGGTGAGACCAAGTTTTGCAAACTTATGTAAGTCGGCCCAGTTGTATGCAAAAAAGAAAATGATGCCTGCCGTTGCAAAGCCAATGCCTAAACTTATAAAAAAAAATTGCAGAAATCTTGTCCAGTTTGGTTTGTCTGCATATACAAATTTTTGAAGTGCTGTGTTTATTTCTTTTTCAGATAAGTTGCTGTGCTTACTTATTAAATGAATATTTTCTCTGTTTGATTCTATCATATACTTGTATTAAAAATTATTGAAATAGCTTGTCGTTTCAAGTTATGCATGCTTCTTCATATACAAGGCATCAATTTTACGATTATAGGAATCTATTTTTTTCTGAATTTTTAAGTCCTTTTTTGAATAAGCGACTTCTGTTTCTACTGGCACTGAATAATCTTGATAATCATACCCATCCACTGCAACTACCGTATCTACTGCATAACCATAGTCATCATATCCATAATCTACATTAAAATACTTATCTGCAGCATAAATTGTATTCGCTTCTCCACCGATCCATTTCGATTGTAGAAACACAAATTCCTCCATAGGAAAAACATAATGAGAAGTGTCGACCGTGAAATAGATTGTAACGTCTGATAATGTGAAAAATGGGATTTTACGTATTCTATGTAATTCAAATTCACAAAAAGCATACACTACTTTTGAAGAATCAATTTCATTTTCGTGTTGCCACTCTTTAAAGGATCTGTAAGATGCTACAACCATTCTATGTATTTCGCCTCGCAATACAAGTGAGTCAGATATTTTTTGAGTTGGTGCCTTATTCATTTTTTTAGACGAGTTTGTTATTTCTTCAATTACAAACTCTGCGTCTGCTTGCGTCAACATATACTTGCGCGTAAAGTCTTGCTCACTAAGGGTACACAAATCTTTTAAATATTGTTTTGTCAATACTTCAGGGTCGGGTAGCTCGGATGCGAATGTGGCGACTGAAACAAAAAATAGCATTGCAGCAATTATATTCTTGAACGTTATTAGTATTTTTATCATAAAATTTTTTAATTAGATGCTTTTAAATCGGTCGTGCAGGCTATTTATAAACAAGGTAAGTTCTTTTGAGAAAGAATCCAGCGATTTTACAGATTCTTTCATATAAGCAGTTATCTGCAATAAATCATCGCGCGTAGTTGTGGCTGAATTCAATAAAGATGACATGCCCATAATTTGTGCAACAGGTTGTCGCAATTTGTGCGAAGTCATAAAAAGCATTTGTTCCAAACCATCAATGTATTCGACTCTATGCGCTTCAATTTTTTTGCGTTCTGTAATATCAATGGAAAGTATAAAAAGTCTTTCAGGTACCGGTTGAATTCGTAGTTCGAACCAACCTTTTGAATTGTCGGGATACGTAAGCTCATTTTCAAAATAGTCGGCCTTGTGATCTTTCATAGAAATCTTGAATAAGTCAAACATGGGTGTTTTTTCAATACCTGAATATTTTTCCATCATGCTACAACCAATCAGCTCTTCTCGTTTATATTTACTCTGCTTAACAACCGCATCGTTTACATATAGGTAGCGTCAATCAAAATTAATTGAAAGCCCTCTATAAGTGTATCAAGTGTTGTTTCTTCGTTTTTATTTACATTTAGTTCCCCTGTCATAATTCATAATCGGCTTACATGTACATTTAACCAGTTACTAGTCAAAATAAAATTCTATCTATGCACCTATTAAAAATATCAATGTGTTTATAGACTGTTTATGACAATATATATGACCTAAAAATAGCTGGTTTATTATTCTGAAATTAAAGCTTAATACGGATTTATAATACTTTTGAAACGTAATATTTGCTACAAATGTTATATCTACAGCACTTGACCTGTTGAGTAAAAGCAAATACGGTTTTTAGAGAAGCTTTATGCAAATTTAAAAAAAATAATTTGAACTGACTCAAAAAGAGAGGCCATAAACAAAATTGTTTACGGCCTCTCTTTTTCCTAATAAATTTATATCTGCTGCTCTTTTAGCTTTAGGCTTTTTGCATTCAGTAATCAGCTTTTTAGATTCTTGCCTGGTACGTATGCAATTCGTAATACCTACCTTCTTTCGCAATCAATTCGCTGTGGTTTCCTTGCTCAGCAATTCTACCGTTTTCAATTACTAAAATTTGATTTGCTTGTCTAATTGTACTCAAGCGATGGGCAATTACAAAGGTTGTTCTACCTTTCATCAATTCGGCCAACGATTGCTGAATCAAGGTTTCGCTTTGTGTATCTAAGTTTGAAGTTGCTTCATCCAAAATAATAATTTTTGGATCTGCTAAAATTGCACGTGCTATAGCAATACGTTGACGTTGACCACCCGATAATTTAACACCACGCTCGCCAATCAGCGTATCCAAGCCTTGTTCGAAACGGTCGGTAAATTCATTTACATATCCCCCTTTTACAGCAGCCAACAATTGTGCTTCGCTTGCATCTGGTCGTGGGAATAAAATATTTTCTCTGATTGTTCCTTCAAACAAGAAATCATCTTGCAATACAACACCCAAATGCTGACGATAACTGCTTAAGGTGATTTCCGATAAATCGGCTCCATCAATCGTAATTTTTCCGGATTCTGGATTTAAAAACGTTGCAACCAAACCTGCAATGGTCGACTTGCCTGAGCCTGATGTGCCGACTAGGGCAGTCACAGTACCAGCGGGTGCACTAAAGCTTACGTTGTTCAATACTTCTTTGCCTTCTTGATACGCAAATGAAACCTGGTCAAATTTGATGTCGCCTTTAATTTCATTTAAGATAATTTTTCTTTTTTCGCGATCTTCTTCCGGATCCATATTCATAATTTCTTCGGTACGGTCTAAGCCTGCAAAGGCCTCTGTAAGCTGACTGCCGATGTTGCTCATCTGTACAATTGGTGCAATCAAGAAGGCAAGTAAAAACGTAAATGAGAAGAAATCACCCCTTGTCATTTCTCCACCAATCATTAAATAGCCACCAATGCCCATGATGCCCAATGTAGCTATTCCTAAAAGAAACAAAGATGCACTTGTTATCAAAGATGTTGAAGTCAAGCTTTGTTTTACATTGTCAAACAATTTTTGTACTCCTATTTCAAATGTTTTATTTTCTTGTTCTTCTGCATTAAAACCTTTGATGATGCGCACACCATTTAAGGTTTCGGTTAATCGGCCCGTTACTTCTGCATTTATTACGCCTCTCTTTTTAAAGATCGGTCGGATTTTTCCGAATGCACGCATTGCAATCACAGCAAACAATGCAACAGGTACCAATACGCATACCGTCATTATTGGACTTATATCTATTAACATAAACAATGCCATTACGGATGTTATTGAACCGCCAATTAATTGCACCAAACCTGTGCCGATTAAATTACGAACGCCCTCTACGTCTGTCATAATGCGGGATACTAAAGCACCCGATTTATTATTATCGAAATAACTAATTGGCAAGCTCAAAATTTTACGTTGTACTTGTACGCGCAACTTCGAAATTAGCAATTGTGCTTCTATACTTAAAATTTGTGTGAGTAGATACGACAAAACAGCATTAATGGTAATGGATAAACCAACTACCCATAACAATGTATATAACATGTCCATGTCTTTATTGGCAACAACATCATCGATTAAGTATTTAGTAGCTGCAGGTAATACCAAACTTGAAAGCCTACTGATGATAATTAATACCAAACCAATTAAAACGATTTTGCGACGCGGCCAAATGATTGTTTTAAACACTTGTGCTAAGGTTACTTTATTCTTTTTATTTTCCATTTTCAAAATTCAATATTGAATGTTATAAAGGTACAACACAAATAGTGTCCTTTTGGTTAAGTCGTTTGAAAGTTAATTTTATTGTATTGCTTGTTTAAACACAATTCTGTAGCTTTATTCAAATTTCAAATTGTTAAGCCTTAATTATTTATGTTTAGAACACTACTACTTTTACTTACTGTTTTTTTATTGTTTAACGTACAAGCACAGAACAAAAAAATAAAGCAAACTACTGCCCTTAGATATAACGCTTCGGGCGAATTGAGTTTAATAATCGTTGAAAACCTCGATACTGCTGGCCTTCAAACCAAAAGAAGTGTTTACGACGAAAGAAAAAAACCGCTTTACCTAACCGTTAATGTGTATGATTCAAGCGGACTTATGATAAAACAAACAAATTACGACAAACGTGCTGAATCGAATAATGTATGGGAATATTTTTATAACGACCGCAGAGATTTGATACGACAAGAACGTTTTTATTCGGATACCAAAATGCTTTATATAGAAAGCTATCAATTAACCTATAATGCAAAAGGTCAAGAAATATTAAGTCAAGAAACGTATAAAGATGGTACAGCAGGCTGGCGATATGCGTACGAATATGATTCGATGAATAATCAAACGAATTGTAAATCCTATTTTAACGACACCATACGAAATGAATATGTATCAACATACGATGGTAAGTTAAAGACTTCTCAGTTTTTATATGATTATGAAAATAAAAAAATGAAACGCGAATTGTGTGAAATGATTTATTATAAATACGCAAAGGGTCTAGTCACTTCAAGAGAAGTTCATTCTGTTGCAAAACATTTAGGTAAAAAAGTGCTATCCATAGACACCTTTGTGTATGATGAAAATAATTTTTTGATTTTAAAAAGCTCCATAACCGACAATGTTGCCGAAGATAAAACTGTTTATGAATATGTCTATTTTTAGTGCAGGCGAAAAATGCAGCGCATAACTACATTAAATTCTATTGTGACTAGAAGATTGTCACACAACTAATTCATTTTTAAAAGTCTGTAAAATCTTAAAATACTGCCTATATATGATATTTATAGGCAGTATTGTTTATTAATAACAGTCCGCATATTATCAAAACTGCATTTTATTATCTGTATGCATCCCATACATTTGGGTATACAAATTAAAACAAACAGATTATGAATCAGAAACCATCAAGTGCGTTTATCGGTGCATCCTGGATTGCACTGGGAGCAGGAATGTTAGGCTATTTGATTGGCCTTTGGCGATCAGAAATGCTCTTAAATGAAAAGGGATACTACTTTACCGTATTGATGTTCGGTTTGTTCGCGGTGGTGTCGTTACAAAAAGCTGTTCGTGACCGAATTGAAGGCGTGCCTGTTACGGATATCTATTTTGGATTGGCTTGGTTTTCAAGTTTACTCACCATACTCTTGCTTACAATTGGTTTGTGGAATGCCGAGTTGCTGCCCAGCGAAAAAGGGTTTTATGCATTCTCTTTTTTGTTAGCACTGTTTGCGGTTATTACAGTTCAAAAAAATACCCGCGATAGTCAGGTTTTTAAAAGTCATGCACCAAACATAGAAGAAGAATAAAAAAAGCCCTCCGAAATTTTATCATCGGAGGGCTTTTGATTTTGGTGTCCTAATCGGTTATTAATATCCCAAAAGTGAAAGTAATAAAATCATTGGGTTTTAAAACCAACAAACCTAAGCCCGAATTAAATGCATTCGGTGCACAAGTCATTGGCTCAATAGCAATAGATTTTCTATCAGGCGGTATATACACTTGTAGGTACTTATAGTGCTGGTCTTGCCAAACAATTAACGTACGATTATTTACAACGTCAATCAATTTCGTTTGAAAGCCATCATTCGATCCGTATAATTCAAAACAATCATCAAATAAATCCGCTCCGATTTTAGTTGGTGCAGTAAAAAATTGTTTCAATGCATATTCGCCTGTTGGAATACCGGTTGCATTTAAAATTATTTTTTTATGAGAAGGGATTTGTAACAACAAATCATCTACTTTATTTGTAACCCTTATATACGGATGCCACCCATCTCCTATTGGCATTTCGGTTGTTCCACTGTTTTTTATTTCAGTTTGAATGCGAAGGCCTGTGTTTGATAAATTATAGGTGATGTCAATCGTATATAAAAATGGATAACCAGAATCTGTGCCATCATACGAATACGTCAGTTTAATTTCAGCAAAAGTATCAGTCACCAGCTCCTTTACAATCTCAAACACGCTATTGCACAACAAACCATGTAATGAATGCGCACCATTATTACACGGTAATTGATATTTTTGATTTTCAAATGAATAGGTTCCGTTTTCTATTCTGTTTGGGAATGGACTTAATTTTGAACCCCTATAACTTACATTTTGAATGAAATCCATTTGATTTTCATTGCCTGCAATCGTGGAAACTAGATTATTTTGGTGTGACAACAGCAGTGCGTGTATAGCACCACCCTGTGTAACCAATATACTTACTTCAGCGCCGCTTTCAAGATTTGTCATTAAAACGCCTTCATGCGTATAAATATTTTTATGAGATATTTTATACATCGGATTCTAATACAAAAACGCCTGCACCATCTACTGATTGATAAACATTCACTTCCGATTCAATTTGAAATGTTTCGTAATACCGATTACTCATGCGAATTAAAAAATCATATACTGAATTTTTTTGAACCAAGTTTAACGTACATCCACCAAACCCACCACCCATCATTCTACTGCCAATACATTCATCTCCGATCAAAGCTTCTGTAACCAGAAAATCCAATTCCGGACAACTTACTTCATAATCATCTTTTAATGAATTATGCGATTCTAAAAGTAAATTTCCCAAGGTAACCATATCATTTGCAGCCAATGCTTCTATCGCTTCTGCTACTCTTAAATTTTCAGATACATAATGACGGATTCTTTTTTTATGTACTTCGTTTTCTAAAAAAGAAACTTGTTCAAGTGTAATATCTCTAAATGAAACGATCTCCGGAAACCGATTTTTAAGTGATGCAATTGCTTCGTTTGTTTCCTCAACTCGTTTGGAATAGTTACTGCCAGCAAGACTCCGTTGAATTTTTGTGTCACACAACACCCATTCATACTCATGCATTTCTGCAGCTATATAGGAATGGCTTATATTTTGAAAATCTAAAATCATGTATTGGTTTTCTTTTGAAAATTGTGAAGCATATTGATCCAGCAATCCACTTTTAACCCCTAAGAATTGGTGTTCCACTTGTTGGCACAATTTAATAAGTTCGAAGCCATCAAGCTTGCTCCCTACCAACTTATTTAAAGCATTCATAACAGCTACTTCTAATGCTGCCGATGACGACACACCCGAACCAATTGGTACATCACCTATGATTACTGCATTAAAACCATTTTGTAAAGGGGATGCCTTATCAAAGATGCAAATACAACCATACACATATTTTTCCCATGAACTCTTTGGTGCATAATTTTCATGAAGCATAAAATTCATGTCCGAACCATAATCTAAACTGTAGATGTGTATAGAGTTATCGTTCGTGGGAGATACACTCATCGTTACCCAGCGATTAATAGCAGTGGGCATCGACAAACCTTGATTGTAATCTGTATGCTCGCCAATGATATTTATTCTTCCTGGAGCATACGCAACAAACGTTGGTTGATGTCCAAAATGAATATTAAAAAAGTCGATGGTATTGTCCAATAATTCACCTAACATAACAATAAGGGTTAATTGTTTAAAACAAAAACTTCTTCAGCCCACGTCAAATCTTCTGGTGTGTTTAAACCTACCAGCTCTTTATAATTTGGTATCATAAGTGCTTCAACACGCAATTTATTTTTCAAAAAAACTGAAATAATATCTGTTAAATAATATTCTTGGTTGTCCTTGTCCGCTTTTATTTCTTTCAAAAAGAAAAACAATTCATTTCCCTTAAATATAAAATGAGAAGATAATAACTCGCGAATGGCTAATTCTTCCTGTGTTGCATTTTTTTCTTCCACACATGCCAATACATTTCCATCAATACTTTTTACTACACGTGCATAGGGCAAATCAATCGGAAATATGGCTGTTAAAAATGTACATGCTGCCTGCATCTTAATGTGGTGTCGTTCTAATTTTTTTATTGTTTGGGCTGTAATTAATGGACTATCTCCTACAAAAACAAAGATGTTTTTGTCTTTCCAAACCTTTGGATTCATGAGTTGACTCACCGCATGGGCCGTTCCTTTTTGTTCGGATTGAAGTATATAATTTACTTCATCTCCAATTTCTTCCTTTACCAATTCTGCACCATGACCAACAATAAGGTATTTGTCTTGAATGCCTGCCTTTGTAAAAGCATCAATTATATATGAAACGATTGGCTTGCCCCTAAATGGCACTATGGGCTTTGGTAACGTGCTTTGCATTCGAGTTCCTTTGCCAGCAGCTAATATTAGTGCAACAGATTTATTTGTTTCCTTATCCATAGCTCTTAACATTAGGTTCTTTACTGATGCGAGTTATATAAAATTTGGGCTCGTTAAAACTCTAAGGTGTTATTCTATTGTTAACAAATGAAAATGCTCAAACGAACGAATATTCATTTGAGCATTTTATTCGTCTGCATGTATTATTTACTGCTTAATGAGTTTCTTTTGAAACCATTGACCATCTACTTCAAATTGAATCAAATAAATTCCATTGGATAAATTTACACCAAGAACACCACTTTCATTAATGATCTGTGCTTCTACGAGTGAACCATTCAAATCATAAATCGTAATGTTAATTGTTTTACTTGGCATAGTAACAGTACACACATCGGTATATGGATTCGGATAAATTTCAATAGATGATTCTAAAACATCTGCAATGCCTGTAGTTGAACATTGGCTTGCATTTGTTTTTGGTGTTATGCCTGTTGTTCCACCTGAACATATAGTACAAACATCAACACTTGCTGATCCATTTGGAACACCAGCACAATCCAAACAACTATTTTCTAATTTACCACAGCCACAATTTCCGGGTGTTATTTTCAAGGGATCTAAATCACAGGCATCTCCTGCAATGGAAACGTAGCCTACTGGTTTTGTGCATGTGGATAACAAAACAGTAGCATCACCTTTACCATCGTTGTCAATGTCTTGATACCAATTTGTTGGACTTGTTGTTGTGATAGCCTTTGCCGTTGATATTGCTTTACAACCACTCGCATTTGTTACTTCTACTGAATATGTACCTGCTTCAATTGCTGTATAGTTTGACGTTGTTGATCCTGAAATAATTGAAGTCCCGTTTTTCCATACATACCTTAAGCCTGTTCCCGTGTTTGCATTTAATACCAAATTACTGCCTGTACAAAAGGATGTAGCAGTGGATGTGAGTGTTGCTGTCTGTGTGCACGGTTCTTGTGAAACTGCCATCCAGTTTATATTATAGCCACCAGTAGGTATGCCCAAACCAATTGAATAATTTCCTTGTGGCAAATCAATTACTTTTGAAATAGTAGTCCAATTTTGCCATCCTCCTGTATTCGGAACATCAAAGGTTCCAAGTACGGTTTGACCAGCATCTTTTTCCAACGAAATAATTCCTGTACTATTCATAGAAGCAACCCTAAAATAAACAACATATTTTCCAGTAGTTGGTACGGATAGACTTGCATAACTCAACCAATCGCCCACATCCAAATAACTAACATCCTCTCCACTTTCAATGCATCGTTCGTTTTTTATCCCAGACATTGCATTGTACGATTCAGATTCTATAACCACAATTGGGTTGGTATCTAAAATAATTACAGATGCATTCGTTTGACTATCAATATTTGTTGAAACAGCACCCGCTATTGGTCGTAGCTCTACCTTCCAAGCATATTTTTTTCCTATAATTGGTTCTGACATTAAATTTAAAATCACATCTGTCGTAGTATTTCCTTCAACTTGCTTTGTAGTTGTAGCAACTACATTATTTAATTCGTCCACAAACGTAAGTACTAAATCTCTTCTCTCCGAAACGGTATAATTCACTTGAACCGTATACGAATTTTTTGCAGTCGTTAAATTTTGAGAATTTACAAAATTAATTTCCTCTACGATTGAACCATAATCATATGATTTCAGAAATGTTCGTACAACCGAGCCCGACCACGTTAGATTATTTGAAGGCCATCCGCCTGAAGTGCTTGCACCTAAAGTCACTGCAGATGCGCCTTCATTTTTATCATTAATACTCCAATTACAACTGGTTAAATTATTGCGTTTGATGAAATCAAGCCATGCATTTGTTTCATTCACATTTACACCACCATTGCCATCGGCATTTACTGTACCCCATTCGGTTACAACAACTGCTAAGCCTTTATCAATAGCATATTGACATTTATCTCTATTGGCTTGTCCGTGTGAGCCGGCGTAAAAATGTACGGTGTATGCAATGTTACTTCTATTGATTGGATCGTTTGCTGCCTGATCCACATCGGCAGACCAACTAGGTGTACCAACTATAATAATATTATCTGGATCAATAGCACGTATGGCATCTATCACCTGAATCGCATAGGGCTTAATTACTCCACTCCAAGAAACACTTAACGGCTCATTATATACCTCATACATCACATTCGGTAAGTGTCCATACGTTTGAGCCATCTCCTGAAAAAATGCAATCGCAGATGGTGTATTCGATTCGGCATGGTGCGTGTGCCAATCAATAATCACATACATGTTGTTTGCAATCGCAGCATCTATCACTGCTTTTGCACGTGCCTTATTTCCAATCTGATTTGTATAATTACCATTTGGATTATCTAAATAGCCACCGCCATCTTCAACCCCCATAGCAACCCGAACGATTGCAGCATTCCAATCATTTTTTAACCAAGCAACAACATTTGCATTGTAATATTTTTCGCCACCCCAACCCGTATTGGACCAAAAAAAACTATTCCCTGCAAAGCTTACTGGTGTACCATTTTTATTTACAATTTTATTTCCACTAACAGATAAAGAACCGTTAATCGAAACAACTTGCGCAATGGAGCTCTGAGCGAAAATGAACAATAGAAGTACAAATACACTTTTTAATAAATAACGAAAATCTTCTATTGCATGTATCCTATTTATAGTTAGAATAAGGTTTGTTATACTTCTATAATTTAAGTGCTTTTTCATAATGAAATAGTTTGGTTTAATTAATAATTTTTATTGCTTCACTACTTTTACTGTCTCTACTTTATCCTCGTAAACAATTCGAATGATGTACAAGCCTGGAGCTAAATCTTTTCCAAAAGATATGCTTTCGTTGGTTATATGACTCGTAGAATTATATACCTCTACCCCCCTACTATCGGTTGCTTGCATACTTATTGCCACGGTATTTGGGGTTGCTACCCTTATTGATGTTTGGTCATGAAACAGTGTAGGATATGCACTAGCTGCAGTTGAAACGGAAGCATTTATTCCCGTTGATACAGATTCTGAAATTTGTACATAGTTGAGATTAAAATCGCCAACACCTATTCGAAATTTCAGTTTATGAATTCCTTGATTTAATAGTATCGATATGGGAAGTGAATTTGTCCAACTTTGCCAGCCTCCTGTGCTATTAAACACAATTGATTGAGACGTTTGTACACCATCTATCTCAAGCACCAAACTTCCTGTAGCGGCTAAACTTGCCGTGCGAAAAACAAACTCATAGGGCGCTGTTTTAGTCACATTGATATCGTATTCCAACCAATCGTTTGTATCTAAATAACCAATGTTTGAACCAGCTCCTACATCGGTAGATGTTTCGGTTTGTACACCAAACATATTGCTGAACGCTTCTGCTTCTAGTCTGCCCGGAATTACAATTGCTGCAGCGATGCTTTCGCCATAACCACCAATTACTACAACTACTTTGGTTGGGAATGTACATTGAATGGTTGAGGACTGATCGCCCACATCATCATAAGCAAACGCATAGGTTTGTGATTGATAACTAATATCAGTATGTCAATTTCTTCCACAATACAGATATTAG
>JAYTLG010000091.1:0-3441 GCA_043729555.1 Cytophaga sp. | reverse complement strand
ATGCAAAATTACAGCAGCACGCTTAACCCTGTTTTGCTCTTTCCGTTTGTTGCTATAACTTTCTACCGGTGCAGCTGCCTGCAACATCATAGATTCTCTTACTTCAGCATATTTTGATTCAAAAATATCAAACATCATTTTAGCCTGCTCCGAAGAATCACAAACCACCATACCACCAATGGTGGCATCGTTCATGGTAATACGTGCATGTTCAAAATTCTGAACAATGTAATCCAACATTGGTTCTACAAATTTCGGGTGCGCGTATATGATTTTTTTGTCTGCATCGCCTTTTAATAATTGAATGCTTTCTAAGGCTTCCTTTAATGTTAGCTTATACTTCGTTTCAATTTCTTCGCGAATCAATCGCAGCGTATATCCATCGGCAATAGATGAGTTGTAATAGTATTTGTGTATGTAATCGCCGAACAATAATCTGGAATTGTATTCATCACCTAACAAAGGCGTACCTGTCAATCCGATTTTGATGGCATTTGCATCCGACTCCTGCAGATTTGCAAGGAAGCTTCCTTTGGGATTATAACTCCGATGCACTTCATCTAAAAAATAAACGCGTTGTATGTTGAGATTGTAATCATTGTTTTTAATAACGGTTGGATCGTCTTCAAATTTCTGGATGTTTACAACCGTAATTTCTGCTTTGCCCGAATGGTTATGAATAACACTCGTAGATTTTATGTCTTTTGAAAAAGCTTCGCGCGAACTGATCTCGTGTACCACCAAGCCACGGCTTTTAAATTCTCTGGAAGATTGGATCAATAAATCAATCCTGTCTACAATAAAGTAAAACTTAGGAACAACGCTTTTGGATTGAAAATAATCGGTTAGAAACTTTACGCTATAATATGCTAAGGCAGTTTTGCCGCTACCTTGTGTATGCCAGATAATACCTTTCTTAACACCAGCTTCTAACTTCTTTTCAATGGCTTTGGTTGCAAACAATTGCGGATAGCGCATGATGTGTTTTTGCAATGGACCATCCTCTTCTTTTACATACGCAAAACCATATTGTAATAAGAAAGAAAAGCGTGCAGGTTGAAACAGCGAGGTGCAAATTCTGTTTGTAGGTGTATCCGGATTTTTATTAGTTTGAAATTCTGCAGCATGCTTGATACCAACTAAGTTCGTATCTTTTAAAATTGCTGTTTCAAGCTCGTCTGGTATTTCCGAAAGTATGTTTGTTAAGTCAAACGTTTCCTCTTCTCTAAAATAGTTGAAGCCTGGTTTTTGATATGCAGCTGTTGCATAAAAAGCACCTTCAATTGGTTGGGGCGAATTGGCATCATACTCCATGTTATTGGAGAAAACCATCAGCTGCGTAAGGTTTACAAACTTTCTGAATTTCTTATTTTCAAATCGGGTTTGTATGCGTTTATGTTCTGCTAAAATTCCATCTTGATTATTAGGCTTTTTTACTTCTATAAATGCAAGTGGAATGCCATTTATTAAAAGTGTAATATCAGGACGAAACTCTTCATCATCTTTTTTGTAAGTGAGTTCCGTTACAACATTAAAGGTATTGTTGTTAAAATTTTCAAAATCAATAATTCGTGTGCCGGATTTTGACGTCAACTTTTCGTAGAAAATTTTTCCTATATCTTCGTTCTCCAGACAAAGCGAAATCTCATCATAAAAGCGTTTAATATCTCCTTCGTTCAACTCCGGATTTAAACGCTTGATGCTCTTTTTGAAAATATCTGTAAAAATATTTGTCGATTCATCCCAGGTTTGTTCTTTTAACGATAGGTATGTATAACCCAATCGCACAAGGTGTAATATGGTTGGAATTTTAACTCTTGAATCTTCGTTGAATTGCATGTTTTTTTCAGTCCATTTATCTAGGGGGAATTCTGGAATGTTGTCACCTGAATTCACTAGGCACACTTAGCCACATTACACAATTATACACATTATTAAACATTTATTGAACACTATTAGTCTAATATATGTCTAATTTTTAAACACTTTCCTTTGCCACTTTTGTACAAGAATATGCATAAGGGCGAAATCATAAGGGCGGCGGTAATTAAAAGTGGCGTATCTGTTGCACAGATAGCAAGAGAGATGCATGTGTCCCGTGGGACCATCTATAATATTTACGCGAGGATGGAAGTTAACAATGACACAATTCTAAAAATCGGCTCAATAATCCACTATGATTTCAGCACTAAATTTCCCAAACTAAAAAAGCCCAACAAAACGGAAGAACCTCAGGAACCATATTCCCAAAAAGTCGTGATGGAATTAAAAGAGGAAGTGGATCATTGGAAAGGAAAATACATTGCGTTGCTGGAGGATTATAATAAACTGCTGAAAAAGTAAAATTTTATGATACAACCGTGACAACTTATCACGCGTTCATCTTTGAAATCCAACTGTAATAAGTAATTTGTTATTTGAAAAATGAAGTGTTTGTAATCAGTCGAGCACAATTATGCACCGTTAAAATATGTATGGTTGTATCGTTGATTAGATGATAGACAATTCTGTAATTTCCTTTTATTATTTGTCTAAAAGTTTCATCCTTAAATTCCTGTACAATCGTACCCGCATTGGGATAATTTTCAAGTATATCGACAGATTCAAAAAGTTCTAAAACTGTCAACTCTGCATACCGAACAGAATCTTTAGCAATGTATGCACCAATATCATCTAGATCCTGAATAGCGTTGTCAGTCCAGATTACTTTAACCATTTTGACAACTTAGCCTTTGCTTCTTCCTTTGTGTTCAATTTGCCATTTTCAGAATCATCAAGACCTTTTTGAACCTTCTCAACAAAGATGATGTGCTCAATTACCTGGTCAACTGTTAAGTTCTCGGGCAAATTGTCAAGTGTACTAATAAGCTGTGTTTTCGTTATCATAGTGCAAATGTTTAATTAAATATACAAAAATACTGGTATTAAAACCAATTGGATATTGTAGTCTATATACGAAATATAAACTGTCTTGTTCTAGGTTTTAGTATGCCAATCTATTGTCTGTTCGTTGCAGCGAATATGATTCTTTTGATTTATATGATTATTATGATTTCCTTTCATCCTCTAATCCAATGAATCCTAATTCAGACAAAACAAAAATGTCCCGCCCTGATAGTTATCGGGACGGGACATTTTCAATATACTTCAATCTTAAATTCTACTTATGCGTAAACCGTATCAAGTGTACCGTGATCTTTTGCTTCAAGACTTGTAGCGCCCATCAAGAAAATATCTACGTTACGTGCTGCTTCGCGACCTTCAGAGATTGCCCAAACAACCAATGATTGGCCTCTGCGCATATCACCTGCTGCAAATACTTTAGGCACGTTTGTTTGATATGTTGCACTTGCTTTCACATTGCCACGCTCATCAAATTCAACACCTAAATCATTTAACATGCCTGCATGTTGTGGATGCAAGAAGCCCATTGCTAGCAAG
>JAYTLG010000090.1:0-2258 GCA_043729555.1 Cytophaga sp. | reverse complement strand
TTTTAATATCCTCTGGCAAAATATGCGCATACTGTACAATGGTTTGCTTTTGGTTGGCTGAATTTATGATGGTAGAGTAATAGGGTATTGAAATTATAGGCGTGCCAATTGTTTGGTCCAAGCCCCATTTAGAAGAGACTTCTTCAATCACATTGTCGCGTGTTTGCGAGCGTTCTTCAATTAAATTTTCAACCATGTTGGTTGGTATTAATAATACGGCAATCAGAAGACCAATAATAATAAGTTTGAGTGTTATGGATGTGCGCACCCATGAGCTGAAATTTGTGAACATAGTTTTAGAAATTTAGAAGTGGATATAAATTTTTGGAAGAATAATTAAAGTTGCAACAACGATTGCATAGATGGCGCTTATAACAACACTTGCAGCGGCTACGTCTTTTATTTTTTTTATTAAAATGGAATAATCAATAGATATTAAATCACAAAGCGACTCGATGCAGGTATTGATTAATTCGGAAACGAAAACCAGTGCAATCGCTGAATATACAAACAACCATTCGATGGTTGAAATATGAAGTATGAAGGCTGTACATATAACAAGTACGGTTGCCACCATGTGTACACGAATGTGTCGTTCGCTTGTAGCAACTGCCATGCCATTGAAGGCATGCTTAAAGCTATTAAGCCAATTGTTTACTTGGTTCATGATTGAAATGGATTAAAGATGAAAGGATGTGATACATGCCTAGAAATGCAAGGCCATAACAAAGGCTGAATGCCCAAACATGTGGCAGGGTTATGAGTGTACAGCAGTCGTGTAAAAGCGTGATCGGATGGGTAAATAAATTCCAGCTGTTCCAACGTTCTTCTCTGCCTAAGTATACACCAAAGCCCGAAGTAATCGATAATACAAGTATCGATAGATGCTGTATTTTTGGGGATACATAATTTTTTAATACCTGATTCATATAGTAAAATGAAATCAAACCAAACAGCAAGGCCAATGTCGAGTAGCTGAAGAGCAATAAGGAATCATACCATTCGGGTATTGGAGGGCGGATTTTTAAATGTTTTAAATCGGTGATGATGTAAAGTGCATTGGGAAGAAATAAAAGCCATAACATACTCTTTACAAGTAATCGCATACCTGTTGGTCGGGTCGCTTGTATGTTTGTGGCGATCAGATAGGGAATGTAGGCTAAGAATAAATTCCATATCAGGAAAATATACGTGAGCGATTCAGAATAAACCATGCGCGCTACTTCAAGTAGGATGCAGACTGTGGTTAATAATAAGATGTTCTTTTTCATAATATATTTATAAAGTACTTTGAAATGCAAAGTTGTAATACAAAAAAATTAAATCGATTTTTTAATGAGTTGCTCTAAGGCATCTATGTGTTCTTTGAATGCTTTTCGACCTTCTTTTGTAATACGAAAAGACGTATTGGGTTTTTTTCCAATAAATGCTTTGCGAACTTCTAGGTAACCAATTTTTTCAAGCGCAGTAATATGACTGGCAAGATTTCCATCGGTTGCTTCGAGCAATTCTTTGAGCGTATTGAATTCGACCCAATCGTTGGTGATCAAGATGGACATGATACCCAGTCGGAGTCGGTTTTCAAACGCTTTGTTTAAATGTGAAATAAAATTTTTCAACGCTCTAATTTAAAGTACATCACTGCTCCATAAACAATATGGAAGATACCAAAACCAATTGCCCAGAAGTACAAGCCTTTGCTTGGGAAGGCACAGGCAATTAAGCCCAAGGCAATTTCTGCAATACCCAGATATCGAATATGGTCGACAGTGTATTTGCTGGCATTCACAAGACCTAAGCCATAAAATATCAAAGTTGCTGGTGCTACTAAACTAATGTTTTGTTGTAACAGAACCAAACAAAACAATCCACCTGTAACGATGGGGATTGCAAGATTTAATAGTAGGCGTAGACTAATCGCATCAAATAAGGATTGACCTTCTTCGCGCGCTTTTCTGTTTGTGAAGAAATATGCAACCGCTACTGCTAATACAAACGTTATGGCACCTAAGGCGATAAGCTCGTACATTAATGTATATAGGGTATCGAAATTTGGAATGGCACGATAGCTCACAACATTACTTTGATCCAGCACCGACATAATACGCCAACGTGCAATAAATGCAGCAATCAATGCAATAAGACCCGCAGAGATACCAGAGAGGCCGCTTAAGGAAATGAATTTTGAAGAACGTTCCATCAGTTGACGGATTTGCTTCAATTCGGAAAGTTGTTTATCTATTTCTGTCTTATTGAAA
>JAYTLG010000089.1:0-1611 GCA_043729555.1 Cytophaga sp. | reverse complement strand
CAACATTACAAACAAGATATTCCTTTATTATTTGAGTACAATGCCTTAACCATTATTAGTGATGGTAAAACTGCACAGCATGGGATGTTCCACGCTAATATGGAATGGTATTCGCCATGGAAATCCATTAATGGTAAAGACATTGTTGATGCTAACGATTTTCAATTAAACACCTTATTGCATGGTTTGTTTGTAAAAGAACGTTTAATCAACTACTTAAAATATTTTATTTTCTTTGAGGACCACAACGGAGAACTTAAAAAGAAGGGTGCCAAATATCATCAATACTTTGGGGTAAACTTTGCGGTTGAAAAAACCAAGCAAGCTATTAAACCAATTGGAGATGGACGTATTGGTGTGATATGGCACACTCAAGGTTCTGGCAAAAGTATTTCGATGGCAATTTATACCGGTATGTTACGCCAATTACCAGAACTAAAAAATCCAACGGTTATTATTCAAGTAGATAGAAACGATTTGGATTGGCAACTCTACGAAAACTTTGTACTATGTAAAGATATTGTTGGTTCTGTGCAACACGCTACTAGTACTGATGAATTAAGACGTTTATTAGATACAGATGCAGGTGGTGTAATTTTTACAACGATTGAAAAATTCCGTTTAAAAAAAGATACCGGTGAAATTCAACATCCTGTATTATCAAAACGTGATAATATAATTGTGATTGCTGATGAAGCACACCGCACACAATATGGTTTATTAGATGGTTACGCAGCAAATTTAAGAACAGCTTTGCCTAATGCTTCCTTTATTGGATTTACAGGCACACCAGTAGATAGCAAACAAGCTGATACCGAAGAATTATTTGGAGAGGTAATACATACCTATGATATTAAACAAGCAGTTGAAGATGGAGCAACAGTTCCTATTTACTATGAGCCACGTTTAGCAAAGTTACATTTAGCAAACGAAAATATTGATGAGGAAGTTGATGAATTGCAAGAAGCCCAAGGCGACCAACAATCTTTAAAATGGGCAGCTATTGAAGATGCAGCAGGTTCGTTAGATCGAGTTTCAAGAATAGCAACAGACATTATTTCACATTTCACAAAACGAACAGGAACCTTAGAAGGAAAAGCGATGGTGGTTTGTATGAGTCGCAGAAATTGTGTGAAAATGTATGATGCCTTAAAACAAATTGAAGGTTGCCCAGAGATAGCAGTAATTATTACAGCAAACATTTCTAAAGATCCACCTGAGTGGAAAGACCATATTAGAACCAAAGATCAATTTGAAGCCATAAAAAAACGTTTCAAAAATCCTGATGACCCTTTAAAAATTGTTATTGTACGTGATATGTGGTTAACAGGCTTTGATGCGCCTATCATTAATACGATGTATGTTGATAAAGTAATGACCGGGCATAATTTAATGCAAGCCATTGCCAGAGCTAACCGTGTATTTGCCGATAAGCAATCAGGTGTAATAGTTGATTATATTGGTATTGGCGACCAATTAAAAACAGCCACCATGAAATACACACAAGGTGGTGGCCGTGGTGATACGAAGATTGATATTGAACAAGCTTTAGAAATGTTTTACAACCAAGTAGAAAAATGTAAAGCTCACCTTCCAAATGAAATTGATTAT
>JAYTLG010000088.1:0-28706 GCA_043729555.1 Cytophaga sp. | reverse complement strand
TTACACTATTTGGATGGCGACATATAGCTGTGTGGTCATAATAGATTTTGTAACCCGCTCTCCATGCCGTTAATCCTAGATCTACGTCTTCAGAATAGTAGGGGTTAAATAATTCGTTAAAGCCACCAAGAAGTATAAGTTTGTCACGCACAATTAATGAGTTTGCACCAGACATGAAAAGCGAATAAAGAGAGTCTCTTTCTTTTGAAAGATAGTTTTTTGTGCCAATAATATTTGTGTAGCTATACTTTGAATATTTTGCTCCATCTTGAATTTTGGATCCGTCCATTGAAATAATTCTACCCATTACTCCAAATGTATCCGGCAAATCAAAGTATTTCAATAGGGGATTAAAATAATTATCTTCAAGTTGTACATCTGAGTTTAAAATGAAAACGAGGTCTTTTTTTGAAGCATAAATACCTGTATTTGTATTGCCCGCAAAACCTTTGTTTTTTTCATTTTTAACAACAATAATTTCGGGGTATGTTGTTTTTAAAAAATCTATTGAATCATCTTTTGAAGCGTCATCTGCTACTATTATTTCAAAGTCTTGTATGTTCGAAGATTTAAGACTGCTTAAGACATACGGAATATTTTTAGTTAATAATTCTTTTCCATTATAATTAGGAATGACAACCGAAATGCTTTTCATTATGTATATGAACTAGGAGT
This sequence comes from Cytophaga sp., assembly GCA_043729555.1. Classification (GTDB taxonomy): domain Bacteria; phylum Bacteroidota; class Bacteroidia; order Cytophagales; family Cytophagaceae; genus Cytophaga. Next base: position 28,031 of record JAYTLG010000088.1, on the reverse strand, counting down.
GAAAAGATGTTATTATCTTTGATTCAAAAACGTATTGCAAGTATTATTTAAAATGGTATTTAGTGCAATGCTTTTAACTGTAAATGGGTAATTTATTTATTCTGTAACAATTAGCTTAGAAAGATTAATCGAAGATACGGAAAAAAAATCAAGTGGAAAATTGTTTTAATAAAACGTTATTTATGTTCTTTGTTCTTGTTCCGTGGCACAAGAACAAAGAAAAATTAATTGAGGGAAGAAGGAATTTGTTTTCGGTAACAGAGTGATTAAATAAAAATGGCCTTTCTCCCACAGGTCATGGTAAAGCTGTGGAATGAACTTGCGGCTTTACTTGCGTTTGCACAATTTTTAGATAGGCACTGGCTTTTTACTTACACTAAAGAACGTTTATGTTGTTGTATTTTTTATTAACTACTTAAAGTGTATTCTTATTTCTATGGTAGCGAGTATAGTGGTTTGCTAACAACCGATAATCACATCACCACGCCCTCCAACATGTGCGCTAAAATCGGCGCACATTTTTCTTGGCAAGCAGGGTAATAATGATTGTGTTTCCATGTCGCAGATTTGGGCGATAAGCCCCACCAAAATTCCGCTATAGCTATTGGTTTGTAGTTGTGTAGGAAGGCATGTTGCAGCAACTTCGGTGCCGCACATTCGCCTGCGCCACTCGGTGGATTTTTCGCAGACGTATCTTTAAAGAGTTCGCGCAACGTTTTTGTTTTTGAATATTGATTTAAAAACGAATATTGATCGAACAGTTTATTTTGTAATTGAATCGATTTTGATTTGCGTGTCTGTTTCAGTTCATTGATACGACTTGTATGGTTATTATTTGCAAGGTCTTCAAGTGTTGCAATTTCAATTCCCAATGCGGAAAGCTCTTTCATGCCGACAGATAAAAAACTGTCTTCAGTAAGCATGTCAAATACGGGCGGCACAAAAGCTGCATGCTGGTTGCTGTTAGCGAGTTTTCCAGAAAATGCTGCTAGGTATCCGATTTCGTTTTTCTGGTTTTGTACCACCAATACACCAAACATTTTTCCAATAACCGTTTCGGTATCGTCTGTATCGTTCAAACCAAAATTGTGTGTCCATTCAGTTTGCGTGCTCAAGTAGTTTTGTAATTGCGCCGCTGCTTGTAAACAATAGGGGTGTGGTGTATAGTTAAACGGATTGGTAAAGACCTTTGGCATCAAGGAAAGATCTAAGCTTTCTAAAAATGGTGTAAAGCAAACGTCTTCGTTTTGCATCGAAAAAAAAGTTTATTGGTAATACTTTCTGCTAACAATCATTTCTTCCACTTCTTTGCTAACTAAGTATCGAACAGATTTTTCTTGTTTGATTAAGTTACGAATATAGGTAGCAGAAATTTCGAGTAGGGGAGCCTCAACCATGCGCACAGCTGAGTGTTCACGTAAGGTGCTGTCGGGAGAATTGGGTCTTGGGTAAACGTATAAAGAATATTGTTCTAAAATTTGTTCGTAGTTTTTCCAATTTTTGAATTGTGCCAAATTATCTTCACCGATAATCAACACAAAAGAATGTTGTGGATGCTTATCGCTTAAATAGGTAAGCGTATCAATAGTATAACTGGGTTTTAGAAGGTTGAATTCGATGTCGCTCACACGCAAGTAAGGCGTATCGTTAATGGCAGCAGCCACCATATCTAAGCGATCAAATTCGTGTAATAGGGATTGGTTCTTTTTGAATGGGTTCTGCGGACTCACAACATACCATACCTCGTCGAGGTCTGTCGTTTGTGCCATGGTGTTTCCAATAATTAAATGGCCTACGTGGATGGGGTTGAAGGAACCAAAGAATAAACCAACTTTCATTATCTGTGTTTTATGCTTTTGTAACGAGATGCTTATTGAGCCAAGAATTCGTTTACCAATTCATGTGCTTTTACAAATGTTTCGTCTAGTCGGTCGTTCACCAATACAATATCAAATTGATCTTGGAACGAAGATTCGTATTGCATTTTTTCTAAGCGTATTTTTAAACTTTCTTCCGATTCGGTGTTGCGGTCGGTCAATCTTTTTGCTAGTTCTTCTAAGGATGGTACTTTAACAAAGATAGATAAAGCGATGTCTCCAAATTGTTCTTTCAATTGAATACCACCTTTTACATCCACATCAAAAATTACGTGTTTGCCCATATCCCAGATGCGTTGCACTTCAGAGCGCAGCGTTCCATAGAAACGGTCGGGGTATACTTCTTCCCATTCTACAAATTCGTTGTCTTCTATGCGGCGTTTAAATTCGTCTACTGAAAGGAAATAATAATCTTTACCATTCGCTTCTTTACTTTCACGCATTTCACGTGTGCATGCAGAGATGGAGAATCCGATACGTGGATCGGTATTTAATAAATGTTGTACGATTGTAGTTTTGCCGGAGCCAGATGGGGCAGAAAAAATAAATAATTTACCTTCCATGTTATTCACAATTGTTTTTGATTTTTGCACGAATGTTATCAATAAGACAACTTGGAACCGGACGTTGTTCTATTTTATGTTTGATAACTTCCTTGATCGATTTTTGGATGTTGTAATGATCTTGACAAGGAGGGCATTTTTCGATGTGCTTTTGCAGATATTCAATATCTTCTTTTGAACTTTCACCGTCCAAAACTAAATTAAGTTTCGTAATAAAATCTTTGCAGCAGTAGCGTTTACCCGAAGCGCCTCCGATTAGTTTATTTACAACTTGTTTAATAAAATGAACCATTTAGCTTAATCGTTTTTATTGCGTTTGTCTTTATAGCCCATAGATTGAGCATACTCATTTAGTTTTTCTTTTAGAACATTTCGTGCTCGGTGCAAGCGCGAACGTACCGTGCCGATTGGGATGTCTAGAATCTTAGCCATCTCTTCGTAGGTGAAACCTTCAAGGTCGCATAATATAATGATGGTTCTGAAATCAACGTCCAATGCGTTTAAGGCATTGGCCACTTCATCGCCAATCATATTATTTAATGCATCAACACGTAAATCGCTGGTAATAGTTTCATTTACATCGTCGGAGTTGTAATAAGACTCTACTTCTTGGTAATCTACCTTATTGGGCTCTTTGGTTTTTCGGCGATATTCGTTTATGAAGGTGTTTTTCAGGATTCTAAACATCCAAGCCTTGGCGTTAGTTCCTTTTTCGTAAGAATCAAAAAATCGATAGGCCTTCAAATAAGTTTCCTGCACCAAATCATTGGCATCGTCTTCGTCAAAGGTCAATCGGAAGCCAAAGTTGTAAAGTGGGCTAATTAAGTGCATGAATTCCTTCTCAAAAAGACGGTCTTTTTCTTCCTTACTTTTATAGTTGGTTTTGGAATTTTGCTCCTCCATTTAATCAATTATGTCTATATTTACAGACTATAGGGTATAGTACTATCTCAAATATACACTTTTTTGTTAAAGTGTGTGGCATGCATAAAGGCGTTTCATGAAATTATCTCTTAAAAATATCCAATCCAATCATACCTTTCTCAATAATTGGTTTTTATTGGCCGGAACCATTGCTTTGTTGGGTATCTTTTTTTCGCGTGCCATGATTAGTATCGGCATGATTGGTATTGTGCTGATGTTTTTGCTGACAAAAGGATGGCAAAAAACATTGAATATTAAATCTGCATCTACAAGTTTGTTTTTTTTAGCACCCATTTTAGGCATCTACGTCATGGGTGTTTTATGGACCGAAGATTATGCGTATTGGTTGGATCGTGTGCAAGTTAAAATTCCCCTCTTATTTTTGCCACTCGGCGTGTGGGCGGCCAAAGATGTGATCGCTCGAAAAACAATTGATCTGTTGGTCTTGTTTTTTATTAGCTTGTGCATGGCTACTGCATTGGGCAGCTTTGTGTATTACCTCTTGCATTTCAATGAGATTAATGAATCCTATAAACACGCCAAAACAATACCTACCATTATTGAACATATTCGTTATAGTTTGCTGTTAACCATCGCTTTTTTTGCTGCTATACAGGCGTATTCGAATTCAACGGTCATGACTACCAAACTTCAGAAATATATCGTTCTGGGTATGGGTTTATTCATCTTTGCCTTCTTACACATTTTGTCCATACGCAGCGGTTTACTTGCCTTGTATGGTACGGGTTTTATGTGGCTGTTGGTATATGTATTCCAAAGTGGAAAAAAGAAATTGTTGTGGACATTGCCTATTGGTGCGCTGTTTCTGGTGGGGATGTATTTTTTCGTTCCGTCCTTGAACAACAAAGTAAACTACATGGTGCGCGACATCAAACAATTTACCTCGGGTAAAAGTGTAAATGGTTATTCGGACGGCAACAGATTGTTGTCGATGAAAATTGGTGTTCAAGTTGGTCTGCAGAACCCTTTGATTGGCGTTGGTAGCGGTGATGTTCAAAAAGAAATGAATGCAGTTTATAAAAGCGAATATCCCGAAATCGACGAACGCAATTGGTTGATTCCACACAATCAATTCGTTTATGTTTTTACCGCATTGGGAATTCTTGGTATTGTTGTGTTTTGTTTTTGCTTGGTCTTCCCCTTAATATATTCATCGGTATTGACAGATGTGTTTTGTTTGGCTGTGTTAGTGAGTAGTTATACTTCCTTCTTGTCGGAGGCTACCTTAGAGCTGCAGCAAGGTATTGTTTTGGTTACATTGTTATTTAGTTTGGCATACCTGCGTATGCATGCAAAAGAATAAATATGATTTGGTTGATTGTATGTGCGTGTTTGCTTCTGTTGATCGTTGCCTTGCAGCATCAAGGAGTTCCTGTTATGCTGTTTCACCAAGTAAATGCAAAATCGAATACGCACCCAAACGAATTAGAAGCATATTTTTTGTATTTAAAATCGAATAAGTACAACACACATACACTTGCAGAGATTGACACCTTGTATGCAGCGCATCATAAAATACCAAAGAAGTCGGTGGTCTTAACCTTCGATGATGGCTATGCCGACAACTACACCATTGTATTCCCTTTACTGAAAAAATATAATTTAAAGGCGGTGTTTTTTGTGAATACGCTTTTTATAAAAGACATGGCCGACCGTTCTGCACTTGTGTACGAACATTCGGATACGGTCAATGCAAATTTAATTCAGATGTATTTTAATCAGCAAAACCCTCAAAGCGATCAATACATTACTTGGGCGGAGATGGCCGAAATGGAGGCTTCGGGTTTGGTTGATATACAATGCCATTCGCACCGACATGGTATGGTGTTTTCTACAAGTGTTTTTAAAAACGTGCTTCGAAAAGATAGTTTTGTTTCGGCAGGTGATTATTTTGTACATAATGGGAAGCCAACTATGGGTGCGCCCTTGTTTAAAATGCGCGGCGAGTTATCCAATGTTGGCCTGAAGATCGATGCGGAAGGTGTTGAATTGTTTAAAAAACGATTCAATGAAACGGAAGCACAAGAGCTTCCGAATAAGAAACGTAAAGAAATATACGCTGCTTTTTTTACCGCCGATGTGGTAAGCAAACATATTAAAAACTGTACGAAAGCTGAATTTAAAGAGCGTGTAGATGCCGATATTTCAACCAACAAATCATTGATTGATACACATCTGCATAAAGATGCGAAAGGTTTTGCTTGGCCGTATGGACACAATACAACAGCGTCTGTTCCGTGGATGCAGGCAAGAGGTGTACAGTATTTTTTTACGTGTAAGAAGGGGACGAATACACGTTCTTTTAACAAGGAATATATTTATCGAATGGAATTGCGCAAAGCAACAGCTAAAAAGTTGATTTTGCTTACAAAGATAAATTCCAACCTAGCCTTGGGTTGGACCTACCGTTGGTTGAGTTAACCGAATAAATAAATTTTCGTATTGGTTCTGAATGCGACTTGTAGATAAGGCTGTCGTAGCATAGGTATGCGCCGCGTTTACAATATCTGTATTGTTACTTGCAAGACAAATTTGAATGGCTGAAGCGAGTTTTGTTGGGTTTTCTTTTTCTACCACATAACCACGGCCCGTAACAAGTTCTTTCAAACCTCCCGCATCGGTGCTTACTACAGGTATCTTATTTAAGAATGCATCGATAACACTACTGCCCAATCCTTCATTTTTCGAACTCATTACAAATACATCAAATAGCGTATATAATTCTTCAACCTGGTGCGTTTGTCCAGCAAATAGATAGGTCGCTTGCAGATTTTTGTCCGCAACCAATTGTTTTATTTCTGCTTCTAATTTACCGCTGCCAAAATGGATAAAAATAAAATCATTACGTTTTTGGTGCAGCACTGATATGGCTTCAACCAAGGTGTGTGGATCTTTTTCTTCTTCAAAAGCGGCAATGGTTGCAAGGATTTTTTTATTGTCGGGATTGTATTTGGAGCGCATGTTTTCAACACGACTCGTATTAGCTTCCACAAATACAGACGCATCGTATATAACTTCGATGGGTGATTTGATATTTATGTTTACCAAACATGCTTTAATGTATTCCGATACCGTTGTGATGGAACGTGCTTGATTGTATTTCCATTTTGAAAACCCCGAAGATGGTGTTTTGTAATGTCTTCTAGAAAATACAACAGGCGTTGAATGAAATAACGTTGAAAGGGAACAGGCTGTCAAGGCCTTTGCTGTGTGGGTATGGATGATGTCTGTTTTTTTTGAATGGAATAACAAATAGAAAAATAACCCAATATTGGTTTTAAGCATGTATGGGATAGTTGCTTCGATTGCTTTTTTATGCAATGCAGAATTTTTTTTACAAACCAAGGTAACCTGATGTCCTTTTGTTCGAAGTCCTTCAACAGTCAGCAGTGTTTGCTTTTCACCACCGCGCCACCCGTTTTCTGTGTTTATTTCTAAGATGCGCATTACTTGTATTTGTTGTGCAGTTTTGAATACTTCATACGCGTGTAATTCATATTTAACACCGCTATTTGAAATCCAAGTTTCCAATCAAGAAATCCCAATTTGAAAATATATTCTTTTATAAATGTAAACAGTGGACTAAGCGCTCGTTTTGTCCAAGTTGATTTTTTTCCTCGACTGTACGAACGCTCTGCAAAGAGTGTGGTGTAGTTGTCTGACTTTTGTAAATATTGCTCTAAGGTATCGTACGAATAATGTAAAATAGATTCTTGGATAGGAGTTATAGTAACATTCGCGGGTAAATTCAGTTGCTCGTGTACTTCCAGGGTGTTCCATTGTACATTTGTTTTATTGTACAATCGAATATGGTGTTGTGGATTCCATCCGCCAAATCGAACAAGTTGATTGCAAAAAAATGTTTTGAAATCAATGTCAAATACTTCGTTTGAATTAGAGAGGTTTAATGCGTTTATTTTTTTTATCAATGTATCAGAAAGTACTTCGTCGGCATCGATGGATAAAATCCAATCGTGTTTTGTATGCTTGTGTCCAATATTTTTTTGCGCTCCATATCCCAACCACGATTGAGTGATGCAGGTTGTTCCCAATGATTTTGCTAACAGTACGGTATTGTCAGTGCTGTTTGAATCAATAAGTACGATATCGTCGCTTACCTGCGATGCTGCTTCTATCGTTCGTACGATGTTTGCAGCCTCGTTTTTCGTTATGATTAATATGGAAATTTGTTTGTTCACGTATTTGTTTATTTTAAATAGAATACGGTATCTTATGAATTGATAAGTGTAAAGTCACTAAATCCATATCTCCAATAATCCCAGAAATGCTGCGTGCCCGCCATTACAAGAATGTACACCCAAGCCGCATAATGTAGATACAGCCAGTTTGATTTTTCGGCTTTTAACTTCGTATACATGCTCTTGTATTCAGGTATGGACAATGCAATGACTAAGCCGTATAGGATTCCCCAGTGACGTATGGTGAAACAATGCACCGTAAAATGTTGGGTCATTAGTATCGGCCAACACAAGTTCGCAATAAGTAGCGTGATAATTATTTTCTTTATTGTCGGGGTAATTTTATTTTTTTTATTCAATACCAAATAAAGTAAAAAAACAAATATCGGACCCGGTATTAAAAAGACACGCTCTAAGCGCATCAGGATTAAATTGGGAATGTTTACATAATCTAACCAATTTAATGGTTTGCCCAATTCATTTTGAATATTGTCTGTACCACCAGCTCTTAGTTTTGCTGCATCTGTCATATCGTGAATCACCGATACCCAATCACCTAGGAATAAATAGTTCTGATACAAATGTAAGGCCACGCCAATCACTGCACTGAAACCAAGCGCAAATGTTTCGATGGTGAAAATTGTTTTTTTATAAATAAGTGCAAAACCAATTGTGACAATGGCTAAGTAGGGAATGGGTTCAAATGAAATATTTGACACAACAATAAAGATTAATGCTAAGACGAGAATTAACCAGTTTTGTTTTTTAGGCGCATTGTAGAAAATATAAAGCAGCCCGATGTAAAGCCATTTTAACATTTCTTCGTATTGGTGCTTGTGTAAATTGTCGGCCCAAAAAATAAAATAATTAGAAAGTAAAAGGATGCATAAGGCTATACTCGAATTTGTTTTATTTTGAGTATATAATTGAATAACGTAGCCTAGTATCAAAATAAATACCATGCTTAATACTACAGGGATAATTCGAACAACCGATTCATGGGTTGAATGGTAAAGTTTTGCATATACGGCTGTAAGTACATCGGGCAGTGCTGGATAGTGCGTATACACAGCTGCTGAACTAGAATCAGATTTTTGATAGTAATTCCATACAGGCAACAATTTAGATTTAGTGAAACCGAAATCATTCATATAGATAGCAGTCGAATACGAATTTTTGTCGCTGTATGCATCACCATGATAAAAATCTCTTGCTTTTGTTTCGTCAAACATAGAAATGTTTAATACACGCCAGATGATGATGATGTAGCAAAAAAGAGTGGTCGGCAATATGATTTTCCAATTCCACATAATTTATTTCGTTGTTTGAATAGGTAGCATTTCTTGAAGGTAATTTATGATCGCTGTCGATTTTATTTGTTTCATACATTGATTGTCGCCATTGCATGGTAATACATCAACCATGTGTACGCAAGGCGAACATTTAAAATGCGTATAAATCAGCTTGTTTTTTGAATCTTCTTGAATCCGTGTCATAGGATTTGTTGGCCCCCACAATGAAATTGTTGGTACATTTAGTTTTCGTGCAAAATGTAACGGGCCTGTATCAACCGTAACTAAAAGCAAGCATTGCGCATATAAAAAATTATAATAGTCGTTGAAAGAAAATTTTCCGGCAATATTGTGTATGCGGGGATTTGATTTTAAGTTTTCGTATTTATTTAAAAACGATTCGTTGTTTTTAAAATCAACAGGTGCGCCTAACAATGCAATTTGATAGCTTGTGTGTGCAATTAACCAATCCATTGTTTCTGCAATCAAAACATCTTCTGCCAAACGCTCTTTACCTAATTCACTGCAGGTATTGTTAATCGCTATGTAGTTTTTGTTAATTGTTATGTTTTGCGGTAATGGATATTGAAAGTCTTGGTGGCTTGTACATCCAAGTGCTTCAGCCATGCTTTTGTAGTTTTCTTCTACTATAACAAATTCGTTGAAGTAGATGTTGTGCGTATTCAAATCAAATCGAAACCAAACACTATTCAAATAAAAACCAAATCGATTTCGAGCCAAAGTCCATAAAGAAAAGATAGTGGAAAGTTTTGAATACACTTCCAAGTCTACAATCCAGGTGTTTTTGTATTTCCAAAGATTTAACAGCGTTTGAAACGCCGTAGAAATAAGTGTGAAAATATTTTTATCGTCGATAGCCAATACGCCATCAAAAATGCCCAATGGTATAGTTCCAGGCTTGATATTTTTGCTCGTTATTAAAATTAATTTCGCTGCAGGGTATTTATTTTTAATTGACTGAATGCTATCGAGCGCCATAAAAATACTCCCCAATCCAAGTAGCTTTATGAAGACAATTCGGTTTGGCGCATGTGTAATTTTATGATTTCTTCTCAAGAAAAATCCTAAAATTTTAGCTGGTAATAAATTTAAAGCAATTAAAGTATAACCTAAAATCGAATCAAATTTTTGTTTTATGTTTAAATTCATAATAACTATAATTAAAATGAATCAATAGAGTATACAGGTATTTTCCAGCGATTTTTTTTACCTTTTAATTTACGTAACGTTTTGGCAAGCAAAGGTAATTGCTCATATTCCAGTTTAGGCTTTATCAAATCGTTTGGTTTGATAAAGTCAATCGTAGATATGAATTTATCAAAGTTGCTACCGTTGCTTATGTGAAATTCGAAATACTCTTTCAGTACCGTTCTGAATTCCTTGAAGTTCCAATAGTGAAATAAGTAGTCTGTACTGCCATCAATTTTACCCGAACATTGCAGTTGATAGGTAAATGACATTTGTTCTACAATATGCGAACTGAATGCATCGTAAATAAGATCGTTTGTGGATAGGGCTTTTGCTATTATTGCTGCATCTGATGTCTGCATGCCCAATACGCCTGCATTCCACATTTCGATGGCGGGCGATATTGGAATGTGGTTTTGTTTTAAGTAGGTTTCGTTTTGATCGATAAACCTTTTAAACTTAACAAACACTCTGTTTTTTTTATTTGTAATCGAACCTTCGTTGTTACACATTAAAAAATGACCTTCGGCAATTTTATCAAATAGGGGGCTGATGTTTTTGAAAAAATAAATATCGGTATCTACATAAATAAATTTTCCTGAATAGCGTGTGCAGAAATCTTCCAGCACTTTAATTTTTACCCGATGTACAAAATTATGCTTGCCTTTGTATTCATGAACTGTAACTGAATTTATTTCAATAAACTCAATTTGTGCTTGATTCAAAAAATTAAAGTGTTTTTTTTGATCTGTGTAAATAACAATCGTTAATGGTGTGCTTTGATTGTATTTTAATAAACTGAGTATGGAATAGCAGCATTCGTTTAGAATGTCAATATGGCCGTAGGCTTGATAAACAATGTACTGCATTACGAAAGTTTAGTGTAGTTTTTATATTCGCCAATTCTGTAGCCCGTATATTTTTCAATAACAGCTTTGAATTTATTTTTAAAAGAAAGTTTCTTTTTTGACATGTCGAATTTGAATGTCCAATTTTGTTTTTGAATGCGTGCTTGCATTACTTGAGGGGCGGTACCCTTAAATAATTTGAGTGAATCGATGGTTGAGTAATCAAAGAGCTCAAATTCTTCTTTATTTTCCTCCATGTGTTGGTCGGAGTGCCAGTATTTAGAAAATGATTTTGCTTTTTCTTTTTGATAATGAGGATTTTTCACCCAACCATAATGATAAATGTAGGCGTCAATTTCTTTAACAAAAAGTTTTGTATTGTTTTTTCTAAATCCTTGTGCGTCTCTATATGAGCGGATTTCTGAATTTTTTCGTACAACACGAATTTCTCTTCTGTACCAACTAGGCGCATCACCTACGTATTCGTACGATCCCCAAAAGTGAACATATTTAAAAAGTAAGCCATCAGCTTTGTGATTCATTAAATTGGCCTCCATTGCCAATTTAACAGTAGGTAGGTCTTGTTCGTGAACAACTTCATCGCCTTGTATGTAAAAACACCAATCCACGTCATCGGATATGGCATCCATGGCTTTGTCTGTTTCTAATGCTAGCACTTTCCCACCTTTGCGCAAGGTGTCATCCCAAAAAGTATGGATTATTTTTATTTTGGGAGAATTAATCGAACGTATCAACGCTTCTGTTTCATCTTCTGAACTTCCGAGGGCGACAATAAATTCGTCACAAATCGGCAATATCGATGTGATTGCTTCAACGATTGGGTAATCGTATTTAACAGCATTTCGTATGAATGTAAAACCTGCGACTTTCATTTATAACATTTTATGCAAGATAAAAAAAAGTACGCAGACTGTGTATGTTAATTAGGAAGAATACGAAAGCTAGTGTTCTTTAATGGCGGTCTTCTTTTCTGGAACACCATGTGTTACAAGTTGGTTGTATATTTCGACATAATCTTCATGTTCCAGAGAACTGATAGATACCTTGTTTGCTTTAAAGCAGATCGTAAGTTCTTTCCAATTATAATATCTTCCGTACTTATTTTTAATTGTATAATACAACGCTTTGCAGAGGGTATGTTTTTTATTTGGGCCAATTAAAGTCGTAATGACAACTTCTTCCTCGTTGATATCTACTTTTTTTGTTTTAAGTAGATTGTATGTGGCCGCTACTAATACCGTCGACCATACAATTAGCGAGGAAAGATGTGTGAAAGTAAATTGATTCATCGATTTACAACACAGGTAAATCATAAACACGGATACCGATATTAAAAGCATCGAGAGTATAATGGATATCGGATATACCCAAGATATACCTTGCTGTGTCTTTCTTTGGCAATTAATGATTGCTGTAGCCATTAATGCGAGGAGTAAGAGTTCCATTAGAATGTTCGCTTCCATAGTTGTAGTGTTTATTGGTGATACAAAATGGTGTTCGTATTGCATTAGAATTAAAGAGGTATTCTAATAAGTAATCAAGGAATTAAATTTATATACTATTATAAACGAAAAAAATTTTCCTTGTTATATAGATGCCTTCTGAAAATTACAAAAAGGAGAAGGATCTTATTTCAATATAGCTCATTGTAAATCTTAATGTACTATTTTTATTATAATTATATTGAAAGTGGGTATTTGGTCTAGGTTATTCAATTAAATGTATTTTACTTATATTTAGTTCTTTAATATGTTACTAGTTTCTAATCGACTGTATTACAGTTCGTTTTTTTATTGTTTTGCTCATGTACTATTTTGTATAAAAACAAATAAAAAAGGTCCCACTTAAGCGGGACCTTTCTATTTTAAAATAAATGCAGATTAGTATCTGTATTCGTCATTTTTATATGGTCCATCAACCGTTACACCGATGTATGCCGCTTGTTCAGCAGACAAAACTTCCAATTCAACGTCGATTTTCGCTAAGTGCAAACGAGCTACTTTTTCATCTAATGATTTAGGCAAGGTATAAACCTTGTTTTCATATTTAGATGCATTTTCCCATAATTCTAATTGAGCAATTACTTGATTAGAGAATGAGCTTGACATTACAAATGAAGGATGACCAGTTGCACAACCAAGGTTAACCAATCGTCCTTCAGCCAAAATAATCACATCGTGACCATCTACATTGTAAATATCAACTTGAGGCTTCACAGTAACTTTCGTAGAACCGTAATTTTTGTTCAACCAAGCCATGTCGATTTCATTGTCGAAGTGACCGATGTTACAAACAATTGCTTTGTCTCTCATTGCTTTGAAATGCTCGCCTGTAATAATATTTTTATTACCTGTTGCTGTTACAACAATATCTGCACGCTTAACTGCGTCAGCCATTTTTTTAACTTCATAGCCATCCATTGCAGCTTGTAATGCACAGATTGGGTCAATTTCAGTAACAAGAACTCGAGCACCCGCACCTCTTAACGAAGCAGCAGATCCTTTTCCTACATCACCGTAACCAGCAACCACAGCAACTTTACCAGCCATCATAACATCCGTAGCACGACGAATACTATCTACCAAAGATTCTTTACAACCGTATTTGTTGTCGAATTTAGATTTTGTAACTGAATCGTTGATGTTGATTGCAGGCAATACCAATGAACCATTGCGCTCTCTATCTTTCAAACGAAGTACACCAGTAGTAGTCTCTTCAGAAATACCACGAATGTCTTTTACCAATTCAGGGAAACGGTCTAAAACCATGTTCGTTAAATCACCACCATCATCCAAAATCATGTTCAATGGCTTGCGGTCTTCACCGAAGAATAATGTTTGTTCAATACACCAGTCAAATTCTTCTTCATTCATACCTTTCCAAGCAAAAACAGAGATGCCAGCAGCAGCAATTGCAGCAGCAGCATGATCTTGTGTAGAGAATATATTGCAAGAAGACCAAGTTACGTCAGCTCCTAATTCAATCAATGTTTCAATTAAAACAGCCGTTTGGATTGTCATGTGTAAACAACCCGCAACACGTGCACCTTTTAATGGTTTTGAAGGCCCAAATTCTTTACGAATGGACATTAAGCCTGGCATTTCTGCTTCCGCTAATTCGATTTCTTTTCTTCCCCACGCAGCTAGTGAGATGTCTTTTACTTTGTATTTTACAAATGTGTCTACCATTGTTTTTGTTTTTTTTAAATAACGTATTGCAAATATAATTTATAAACTCTTGAACTTCAAATATTTTGATTTTTTCGGCTTTTTATAGTAATTTATTCTAATATGTATATTTTTTGTAGAATTAAATTCTAAATATGATCGATTTTTAGCCTATAATTAGATTTTATTTTTGAACCGAACTTCTTTGAGGGAATAGGTCTTTAAAAGGCCATTTGATTTTTCAATGCGCAATTCACCTGTTGACGTAATTCCTCGAACCATACCTTCAAAGTCGCCATCACAATCGCTGTAGTGCAAGCCAGTGTTTAAGCCAAACAAGCTGTTGTGATAGTTTGTGTAAAGCTCTTGTAAATTATTTTCTTCTAAGCCTAAATAATTGCGCTCTAAGTTTTCACACAAACGATTCAATACTAGTTGTAAATCGAAGGTATTGCCGCTTTCTTGTGCCATAGAACTTGCAAATGGAAGGTCTGTGACGTATTGGTTTGCATTTAATCCAATACCAATCACCACCGCTTGTATTTGCTCTCCTCTAATGGTATTTTCAACTAAAATGCCGCAAATTTTCTTATTGTTTACATAAATATCATTTGGCCATTTTACGCGGATGGCAATGTCTTTTGGAAGATATTCTTCCAATGTTTTGGTCACTGCCAAAGATGAAATAATGTTTAAAAGAAAAGAATCTTTGAGATTAAGGGATTTTGGGAAAAAAATTACCGAAAATGTCAGATTTAAATTCGGTGCACTCAACCACGTATTTCCGTGCTGTCCTCTACCTGCAGTTTGTTCGTTCGTTATGACAGTCAGTCCGTTAGTTGCAGTTTGGGCACGCACCAATGCCATCGCCTCCGTATTTGTTGAGTGACAGCTTGGCAGAAAGTGGATACATTTACCAGTGAATTTGGTGTTGGCTGAGTTATTGTACACTAGAAATTAGTAATTTTAGGTAAATTTCGAGAAATAGATTCATATAAGCGTGGCCGAAGTAAAAAAAAGTAATACAAAAACAACTTTAACAGATTTAATTGTGTTGGGAATGCAAGAAAAGAAAGCCCAAAACATAACTGTTATCGATTTAAGAAAATTAAAAGAATCTGTAGCAGATTATTTTATCGTTTGTTCTGCCAATTCTGACACGCAGGTTGACTCAATCAATGATTCTATTGATGAATTTGTCTTTAAAAATAGCAACATACATCCTTGGAGAACAGAAGGTAAAGAACAAAAAGAATGGATTGTTGTTGACTACGGCGATGTTGTAGCGCACATATTTAGAAAAGATAAAAGACCTCATTACAATTTGGAGGCTTTGTGGGGTGATGGTGTGATTACACAAATTGAAAATTTAGATTAATTTTGTTTTTAAAGGATAAGAAATAATATGAGTGTACAAGACAACAATAAAAAGAAGAAAATTAATCCTAATCCAGCACAAAAAACAAATTATCAAATAATGTTAATTAGTGCGCTATTACTACTCGTTGTAGGGATAGCTTTTTTTAGTGGCTCAGGTGACGCTCAACAAACTACGAAGAATAAATTTTTTGAAATGGTGCTAAAGCACGATGTTGAAAAAATTGTATTGGCAGATGATCGTAATGTTGAAATAACACTCAATAAAGAAGCACTTGAAAGTGGTCGTTATGATACCTATTTCAAA
The DNA here is from genome assembly GCA_043729555.1 of Cytophaga sp. Taxonomy (GTDB): domain Bacteria; phylum Bacteroidota; class Bacteroidia; order Cytophagales; family Cytophagaceae; genus Cytophaga. The sequence goes on along the minus strand of JAYTLG010000088.1, from coordinate 12,226 downwards.
AAGGATAATTCGTTGATGCCTCAAATTAACAAGGGACCTCATTTTCAATTTGAGATAACTCGTTCGTATGACATTATTTCTATCTACGATGATTTCTTGCTTAAAAATCAAATTCCCAAAGATCAACAAGTCATGATTGAGGTGGATAGTGATCGCGCAGAGATGTCGAGCCAACTAATTTCTATGTTCATTTGGTTATTGCTTATTGTAGGTGTTTGGTTCTTGTTTAGAAGAATGTCTGGCGGCGGTGGCGGCGGACAAATATTTAACATTGGAAAATCAAAAGCTGCCTTGTTTGATCAAGACAATAAAGTAAAAATAACATTTTCGGATGTTGCAGGTTTAGATGAAGCAAAAGAAGAAGTTAAAGAGATTGTAGACTTTTTGAAATACCCAACAAAGTTTACAAAACTTGGTGGTAAAATTCCGAAAGGCGCATTGCTTGTGGGTCCTCCAGGTACAGGTAAAACATTATTAGCAAAAGCTGTTGCAGGCGAAGCGGGTGTTCCGTTCTTCTCGTTATCAGGTTCTGATTTCGTTGAAATGTTTGTAGGTGTTGGTGCTGCACGTGTACGTGATTTGTTCAAACAAGCAAAAGAAAAAGCACCATGTATCATCTTCATTGATGAGATTGATGCAATTGGTCGTATGCGTGGCAAAGGTGGTTCTATGCCAGGTTCAAATGACGAAAGAGAAAATACATTGAACTCCTTGTTGGTTGAGATGGATGGTTTCGGAACAGATTCTGGTGTTATCATTCTTGCGGCAACAAACCGTCCGGATGTGTTGGATGCTGCCTTGCTTCGTCCAGGTCGTTTTGATCGTATGATTAGTATCGACAAGCCAGATATCGTTGGTAGAGAACAAATATTTAAAGTGCACTTGAAGCCATTAACATTGGCTGCAGATGTAGATGCTAAGAAAATAGCAGCACAGACACCAGGTTTTGCTGGTGCTGAAATTATGAATGTATGTAACGAAGCTGCGTTGATCGCTGCTCGTAGAGATAAATCGGCAATTGATATGCAAGATTTTCAAGATGCAATTGATCGTGTGATTGGTGGTCTTGAAAAGAAAACAAAAATCATTTCTCCTGATGAAAAGAAAATTGTTGCGTATCACGAAGCGGGTCACGCTGTAGCGGGCTGGTATTTAGAGCATGCTGACCCTTTGGTAAAAGTAAGTATTGTACCTCGTGGGGTAGCTGCATTGGGTTACGCACAGTATTTACCGAAAGAACAATTCTTATATACAATTGAGCAATTGACAGATGAAATGTGTATGACTCTTGGTGGTCGTGCTGCTGAAGATATTATCTTCAATAAAATTTCAACAGGTGCATTGAGCGATTTAGAAAGAATTACGAAGATGGCGTACGGTATGGTATCCATTTATGGTATGAATGACAAGATTGGTCACATTTCATTCTATGATTCTAAAGCAGGCGATTATAGTTTTAACAAGCCATACTCTGAAGCTACTGCTCAAACAATTGATGAAGAAGTTCGCAATATTGTAGGCGAAGCGTACAATCGAACTAAAAAATTGTTATTGGATAAGCGTGAGCAACTTGAAATCATTGCACAACAATTACTAGAGAAAGAAGTGTTATTTCAATCTGATTTAGAAAAATTAATTGGTAAACGTCCGTTTGAAACTGAAACTACTTATGAGGCATTCACCAATAAAGTAGATGTACCTTTGATTACTCCTGATATTATACCTAACCCTGTAGCACAAGAGGGTAATGAAGGTTCATCGTCTTATAATACGAATAAGGACTCATATAGTAAATAGTCTATAAGATGGCTCTGAATCCCTCAAAGGAAGCGATTTTAAAAAGAATACGACAAGGTTTGACTCGCAGGAATCCACTTCCTGCTGAGCCAAACTTTTCATCGGATATATATGCAAAGTCTGACGAAACAGATTTGTCTGTTGTGTTTGCTCATCAGTTTTTGCAACATAAAGGCGAATTTTATTTTGTGGAAAATGAAACTGAATTGTGTTCAGTGCTTTCCGAGGTTGCGCGTGTTAAGAGATTTGAAAACATATTTGTTTGGGAAAAAGCATTGATTGATATGCTTTCGCCATCTGATTTAGTGTTCGATACCAGTGAAAAGAATTTTTCATCTGCGGGTGTTGGCATTACTACCTGTGAAGCATTGATTGCACGTACAGGTAGCGCACTGGTGAGTTCCGCTAATTTGTCCGGCCGACGACTATCCATCTATCCACACATACATGTTGTAATTGCGAAAACGTCTCAATTGAAATACGACATTAAGGATGGTTTGGAATTTATTCGTACTAAATATGGCGCCAATATTCCTTCCATGATTTGTTTAGAAACAGGTCCTAGTAGAACAGCCGATATCGAAAAAACATTGGTGTTGGGTGCACACGGGCCAAAAGAATTATTAGTCTTTTTAATAGATGATTCAACACATTGAGTCCATCGAAGATGGTAAAAAAATATATTTCTTATCTGATTTTCATTTAGGTGTTCCATCCCATGCTGAAAGTTTAAAAAGAGAGAAAAAAATTATTCGTTTTTTAGATACAATAATTCCTCAAGCAAAAGCTATTTTTTTATTAGGGGATATATTTGATTTTTGGTTCGAATACAAATATGTTGTTCCCAAAGGTTTTATTCGTTTACAAGCAAAGATTGCTCAAATAACTGATGCAGGCATACCTGTGTATGTATATACAGGAAATCACGATCTGTGGATGTTTGGGTATTTGGAAAAAGAATTGGGTGTAAAAATATTTCACAAACCGATTGACTGGGAAATTGGGGGCAAGAAGTTTTTAATCGGGCACGGTGATGGCTTAGGCCCCGGTGATACCGTTTACAAAATGACTAAAAAAGTTTTTGTAAATCCTTTTTTTCAATGGGTATTCAAAATGACACCGCCAGCAATTGGCATGGGTATTGCAACCTTTTGGTCGAACAAAAGTCGGCTACACAATTCGGATGAGCGTTTTTTTGAAGAAAAAGAATATTTGTGGCATTATTGCAAAGAGCAAAATGTCTTAAAGAATAGAGATTATTATATATTTGGACATCGTCACATGCCCTTAGATTTGGCCGTGGGCAAAGATGGACGATATATAAACATTGGCGATTGGATTCAATACGATACCTATGCCGAATTTGATGGCGAAACATTAAACCTAATCTCATGGAAAGAATGATGCGTTTATTATCCAGTGTTTTTTTTATTGCATTTTTTCAACTTGCGAATGCACAAGTATTAAAACCACTTAGCACCACAAAAATCCCAAATGAAGTAGGGTGCGTATCTTCGGATTCCTATGGCTTTATATATTTGACAGATGTTGCAGGAAATATTTACAAGTTGGATTCTGTAGGAAAACAATTTGTAATGGTATCACCTCCAAGACGTGGTCAGATTACATCTGTCGAAGCTTACAGAAATGTTAATATTTTCGTTTTTTACAGCGAATATCAAGTTTATTATTACTACGACCGTTTTCTTAAACCTTCTCAACCACTTGTTTTTTCTGCTTCAAACGTAGGGTATGCGCGTATTGCGACACCTTCTTTGGATCAAAATGTATGGTTGGTAGATGATCAAGATTTTACCTTGAAAAAATATAATTCTACGTATTTAACGATTGATATTAAAACACAATTAGATTTAATTATTGATCCAGAACAATACAATATGAATTTCATGCGTGAGTATCAAAACTTACTTTTTATAAACGACGCAAATTCTGGAATACTCATATTTGATAATATGGGGAATTATAAAACTCGGCTACCTGTTAAAGATTTAACCTATTTTAGCTTTTCTGGCGACGACTTGGTGTATATGAAAGATAGTAGCTTTTATATGGTGAATATGTACACATATAAGGAACGAAAATATACAAACGATTTATTTAAAGGGGCATCTACAGCTGTTCTTATCAATAAACGCTTGTATGTTTTAAATAAAGGTTCCCTAATAATATATTCTTTTGAAGAAAAATAGAATACGCATAGGGGTTGTAGTGTACATTTGTTGTCTAAGAATTAATTGGATTAGAATCAGGATGCATTCAATTGTGTACGATCTTTAAAATTTAAAATTTGTAATATAGAATGAACTATTTAATCAGCTTTTGCATTTCTTTTTTATTCCTATCGATGGGCGTGAACGCTCAAAATCTGAATACAGTTTCAGGTAAAGTTATTGATACTACAGGAGCTCCCCTAATAGGAGCTATTGTAAAGACGAGTGATGGCAAGATTGGTGCGGCAACCGATGATAATGGTGCTTTTAAATTAAGTCTTCCTGCAGGCACCTATACGCTTGTGATTTCTTATTTTGGATATAAACAGCAAACAAAGGTTGTTAATGTGAGTTCCAATGTTGTTTTGACAATTACGATGCAAGAAGATATTCTTGATTCTGAAGTGATTCTTATAACCGCAGAGGCACCTAATGAAAATGTGACCGATACTAAAATGGGAGCCACTGAAATAACCGTTGAAGAGATTAAAACATTGCCTGCTTTGTTTGGTGAAGTAGATATTGTTAAAAATATTCAAACATTGCCAGGTGTACAAGTAGCAGGAGAGGGTAATACAGGTTTGTATGTACGTGGTGGCGGTGCAGATCAAAATTTAATTCTAATAGACGAAGCTCCTGTATTTAATGCGTCTCACTTATTCGGTATATTTTCTGTATTTAATGCAGATGCCGTAAAAAGTGCTGAGTTATATAAAGCGGGCATACCTTCTCAATATGGTAGTCGATTGTCTTCTATGTTGGATGTTAAATTACGTCAAGGAAGTGTTAATAAATTTGGTGTAAGTGGTGGTATTGGAGTCATCGCTAGTAGATTGACAATTGAAGGGCCATTTGCAAAAGGCAAGGGTACGTATATATTTTCTGCGCGAAGATCATATGCAGATTTGTTTTTGCAGCTTTCTTCTAATCCTGAAACACGCAAAAATAAAGCCTTTTTTTATGATTTGAACGGTAAGGTTTCGTATCAATTTAATAAGAAAAATAGTTTGTATGTATCTTCGTATTTTGGTAAAGACAAATTCAAATTTGGAGATGTGTTTTCAAATAATTGGGGCAATTTCACTGTAACAGCTAACTGGCATCACACCTTTAATGAAAAGTTATTTGTAACGAACCTATACACGCACTCTCAATATGATTTCTTATTGGGGATTAGTCAAGGTCCACAATCGTTTGATTTTAAAACAGGACTTTCAGAAAATAGTGTAAAACAAGATTATCAATACTTGCCATCGATCCGTCATAAGATTCATTTCGGTTGGTCTGTAACCAAACGTAAATACAATCCAGGTGCATTTACCCCTTCAAGCGATAACTCTATTTTCGCTCCAACCGTTCTTCCTAACTATAATTCATTAGAAGGTGCATTGTTTGTATCAAATATTCAAAAGGTATCCGAAAAGATTTCCTTAGACTATGGTTTGCGATTGAATGTATTTAACAACATTGGTACGGGTACAGTATATTCCTATGATGGAAATCCAGTAAATGATGTGGTTACAGACACCACCGTTTATAGCAAAGGGAAAATCATAAATACGTTTTGGGGTTTAGAACCTCGGATTTCTGCTCGTTATTTAATCGACGAACAATCTTCCATTAAGGTTGGCTTTAATCGCAACTATCAATTCATACATCAAATATCAAACTCCCTAGCCCCAGTACCATTTGATATTTGGGTGCCGAGTAATGATTATTTTAAACCCGAATCTGTAAACCAATATTCGGCCGGTTATTTTAGAAATTTGAAAAACAACACATACGAAACATCTGTTGAGGGGTATTATAAAAATTTCAAAAATTCCATTGACTACATTGATAACGCAGATTTATTGTTGAATCCTCAAATAGAAACGCAGGTTGCTATTGGTAAGGCTTATAGTTATGGTGCCGAATTTTTCTTGAAGAAAAAGAAAGGAAAATTAACAGGTTGGATTAGTTATACGTTATCATGGAGTTACAAACAAATACCTGGAATTAATAATGGAGAAAAGTATTTCGCTAGTTATGATCGACGTAATAACTTAAACATTATTGCTTCTTACAAATTAAATAGTAGAATTACATTTGGTGGTCAGTTTGTTTATGGCACAGGCCGTCCAATTGGTTTGCCAAGCGGCGGGTATTCGGTCGATTATTTCTGGTTAGCAAATTATCCTCAACGAAATTCGTATCGATTACCAAGCTACCATCGAATGGATTTGTCTTTGACTTTATATCCAAAGTTTAAAGAGGGTAGAAAAAATGAAAGCAGCTGGACGTTCTCTATTTATAATATTTACGGATTTGCACGTATCAACCCGTGGACGGTCATTGCTCAAAATAATAAGGATACAGGAATCAGAGAATATGTAGCTATTTATTTCCCTGCACCAATTCCTTCTGTTACATACAACTTTAAATTTTAATTCGAGATGAAAAATATATTTATCTTATTTATTGCGCTTTGCATCGTCTCTTGTACGAAGGTTATTGATATCAATCCTCCTACAGGATCAACAAAAGTAATCATACACGGAAGTTTATTTGAAGATTCTGTTGCAGTTGTTATCATAACAAAATCAACCGACTATTTAAGTACTACAAAGCCACCAAGTATCGGTACGGCTGTTGTTACATTGTCTGATAATAATGGAGCATCGGAAGTGCTTACATGGAATGCTGTGAAGCAACAATATGAGAGCGCTGTCATTATAGGTGTAGTTAATAACACCTACAACTTGGTTGTTGAATTGGAAGGTGAAACATATACGTCCACTTCTACCTTGCCATATTTGGAGCCACAAGATAGTATTACAGTTACCTATCAGGCGGCAACAGCTTTTCAAGAGGAAGGATATTATATGAAATTATATGGTGGCGTATCAACTACTGCTGATTTTTATTATTTATTCAAAGGGTACGCAAATGATTCCTTGTTAAATGGTCCAACGGATATTGTATATGCAGACAATAAGTTTCTTTCAGGTAATTTGGATGGTATTGATATGGGCTTTACGTATGAGCCAGGACAGATGGCTAAATTAGAAATCTATTCTCTTACACAACCAGCATTTGAATTCTATAATGCGGCAAGTATTCAATTAAATAACGATGGTGGTTTTTTCTCTACGCCTCCTGCTAACGTGCCAAGCATGTTTGATAATGGTGCGGTGGGTTTGTTTCAATGCTCAAGTGTACAAGCGCTCACAACGTTGGTTGAGCCTGTTACGCCTTAGGTGTATTTGAATTGTGATAATTGCAGGGGTTGTTTAAAAATCTTCTACAGTCGTCAGGCCACTTTTTTCAGTGGTTCGACGACTGTTTTGTTTTAGCACATTTTAAAAACAGTTCTTTTTATCCCGGAATTAAAACATACAATAAAATCATGTTCATGCAGGCTGACTCCAGCGGAGTCACATGTTTATATAATAGCTAGAATGATAATAACACGACGCGCGGAGCTCCGCAAGGAGCGACAATAGAACATATTGTCGATTATAATAAGTAATGTATTTTGTGTTATATAATTGAAATGAATATATATGCATTGAACATAACTGTGCGACTCCGCTGGAGTCGAAGTTTGTGAGGTACATGTTCTTCTATAAACATGCGACTCCGCTGGAGTCGTTTCAAACGAATTTTAGTTAGTATGATTTGAAAGCTTGCACAGTCGTCAGTCCACTTTTTCAGTGGTCCGACGACTTGTTTGTTTTAGTACATTAGCAAAGAAATCGAACCATACTCATATAGACGCAGGTGGGTATGGTTCGTGAATACAAGAAATTTCTTTTTATGCTGGAATTAAAACATGTAAAGACTGAGGTACGCACCGAACACTTATTGTTGTGCCCAATAAAATAGGGTCGCCATCCACATGCGCAGGCCCTTCGTGTTTTCGGGTAATTTCGACATTTTGAAATAAGGCGTGATGAACACTTTTATCTTGATCGAATGTTTTAGAAAACAGTTTAACTATTTTTCCAATTGCTTGTATGAAATTAACAGGCTTCATTAGTATTAAATTTAATTGGCCATCCTCTAGCGATGCACTTGGCGCAATATATGCGTTGTTGCCATATTGATTTGCATTGGCAAACGTACTTATTAAAAACGTACCTGAAATTTCTGTGTTATCATTAATGCGTACAAGTAATTCATCACCTTGGTAGCTACGCACTTTATTGAACATGGCTTTAGCATACGTTTTAAATCCTCTGGTGGGTAAATCGTCAAAGGCTTTACTTACCTGCGCATCAATACCTATGCCGGCTGTACAGAAAAAAGGGATATCGTTTATATTTCCACTATCAATGGTTGTGGATTTGTAATTGTTCAACATTTCGATTGCCTTAATGGGATTTAAAGGTATTTTTAAATGACGCGCCAATCCATTACCAGAGCCCATGGGTATTATACCAAGACACGTATTTGTGTGCAAGAGTGCAGATGCAATTTCATTCATGGTGCCATCACCACCAACAGAAATCACATTCGGAATGCCGTCTGAAACCGCCTTTGCCCCTAGTTCACGTGCATGCCCAGCGTAACGGGTTAACGAAATTTTTATTCTTGATTTGTCAACTTGCAAGGTGCTGTAAATCAAGTCAGGTATATTGTGTTTCTGAGCTGTCCCCGAAATGGGGTTGATGATAAAAAGAAATAGAATGCTAGAATCCACGTTGTTCATATTTGTAAAGATATAGAATGCAGGTAGATGAACAAATTTCAAGAATATAAAAAGTTGGTTATATATACTAGCGTTATTTAATTACCTGTACCCAACCTTTGTTTGTTTTACATGTGCTATAGGTGAATTCATAATAATAGACTCCTGAATCTATAGCTCTTTCAGGCCACGTATTCTTGTATGCTGAATTTTCATAAATACGGGCACCCCATGAATTATATATCACAAGATTTCCTAATATCTCTGTATTGGAATCTATTTCAAACGTTTCATTTAATCCATCCTGATTGGGTGTAATTAAATTGTATAAACGATATTCTATTTTGTTAATTTTTACACTATCGTTCCTTGTGCCGCAGGTATTTGATACAGATACAAAATAGGTGTTGTCGGCCGTACTTATTTCTTGAGAAGTAGTATTTCCTGTATTCCAAAGATAACTTACTTGGTTTGGCTCAGCTTGTAAAACAAAATTGTTATTTGAACATAGGATGGTATCCTTGATATAATTTTCAGAAGGTAACGTGTCTACAAAAATATCACTTCGTGTTATGATATCTGGTATGCAAGTAAAATCAATACTAAGCTTTATGGTATATCTGCCTGATGAAGAAAATAAATGAGCTATACTGTCTTGATTATAGTAATATATTACTGGGTTGTTATTTTCAAGAATTTCCCAATGGTAGTTTGTTGCTGGCGGAATGTTAGAAGCTTTAAATGTACTTTTATTTCCAACACAAACACGTTCATAGGAAATTGAGGGTGTGCCATATTCATACTCAACAAAGGTTGGGTCAAGCCAACTTTGTATGAAGTTAGGTGGATAGGTAAATTGCAGTGGATTGTGGGGTTTGTTTATAGGTACGTAATTTCTTCTTGCACTCATGGTGCTACCATTAAGCGGATTGTCAATAATATACCATGTTAGATACGTTGAGCAAAAAACATAGTATATTTTTCCATCGGGGCCATTTTGTATTCCACTATTAATGCCATCTAAAAGATATCCAGTGGTTGTTTGTTTACTCGCGTTTATGGAAGCTGTATCTGCTAGTGAAATATCGTATCGGGGAATATTGGGTTCAAACGGGTTTGTATATAGATAATGATTGTCTACTGAAAAGCAAGCTTCTGTAGTCGGTGATTTTATAAAAACGGGATTAGAAGCTTCACCTGTAATAGTATTAAAGTTCGAAACCATAGACCCTTGGTCTGGGTAATCTGATTTTATGTGAAAGAGATTTCCGTTAGGAGAAAATTTTATTGGTGCAATTGGATTGTGTACATTGAATGGGATATTAGAATAAAAAGTATCTTGTATGCCACAATCAGTTAATAGGAGCGATACAAATTTGTTGATATCATAATCATACGTAAGCAACCATGTATCTTTGGTATTGGCATGTTTAATTGCACCAATCATGCCATTTACATATCCTTCATATATAACTGTATTTTTCCATAGCACAGCACCTTTTCCATTGTCTGCGCCCATATCTATTAAATTAAGGCATAAAATGTTTTTTATTGGATAGATATCTCTACAAATAGAACTTGGAGCATATACATTTGGAGGGTCTCTAAAATTATCGCTGGTGACAAGAAAATACTGATATGGATTACTTGTCAACGGTACTACAACAGAACCTTGTCCAGAACCACTGCATGCATAGAGTCCCGTGCCATTGCTAATGATTTGATTATTGCTGTTCCAAATGGTTTCGTTATTAGAGTAAAATTGAAGATTTCCATTTTTATCACAAATGCTTGATGAAGATTTGTTGGTTTCCAACACACCACTTTCAATAATGCAAGGTGGGTTACAATTAAAATTTAGACCAACTCCTTGAGATAAATACCAAACATTTGCACGCTTACTTTGTCCATATGTTTGAATACATATTGAAAACAAAAGAAACGTTATAAATACAATATTTTTTTTCATTTCTAAGCAAAAAACATATCCAGACCTGTGTAAGTCTGGATATGTTGTATAAAATTATGTTAGTAATTGTTGCCTATCTAGATTAGAACTTTACAACTTTTGAAGTAGTATAAAGTGATTCGTTTACATACAACTGAATAAGATATACACCACTACTATAGTTGCTTAAATCAAGAGATAGTTCATGTGTTCCTGATTCCATTATTTTGTTCGTTAATATATTGGAAAAACCTCCCGTTACAGGTATGGTATTGATTCGTACGTTACTTTCTTCTTGAATAGTAAACGTTGCTTTTATCTGACTACTTGTTGGATTCGGATATATAAGCAGTGTGCGCTCTTCACTGTTTTCAGTTGAAAGCGGATCATTTAACACATCACCCGTTTGATCATAATTATTGCCGGAAGTTCTTAATACAGCAGGTGTGCATGGCTCTATATAAAAGGTGTTGGATAATAAACCTGTCGTACCAATATAAAAAGCATGTCCATTGCCGTATACCATTCCAGATTGTATGGGTGTTGAAGTTGTATAGTTTTGTATTGGTGCAGTTTTCCATACGCCATTTAAATAATAAATTTGTTTGCCTGCTACATTGTATGTTTTTGCATACACCGTTCCAGTTTGTTTGTTTATTGCAAATGGACCCGCAAGTTGTAAGCCTGTAACTTCTTCAGAGTTATCATAGATAACAGTTGAAGCATTTCTTTTTAGTATGATTAATGAACCGGAAGAATTTGCAAAGTAGATGTTTCCTGAATAGATAGAAATTGTTGAATTGTATGCAACTTGTTTTCTTGCTGAATGTACATTTATGGTATAGCTAGCACCAGTGATAGCATTAAATGCAACGATATTGCCGCTTTGGTCAGCATAGGCTAAAATACCATCCTCTACAGTAAACATACTTTGAGAATAGTTCATTCCAATATTTCCGACTAAAATATCATTTGCTGCAATATTCGAAATTGGTTTGTAATACACTTGTCTATTGCTGGTGATGTAATAAATATTATTTCCACATACTTTAATTCTAAAATCGACATTTATGGCAACATAAGTATTGCTATAATTTATCCATGTTTGACCATTGTCAGTTGATTCAGCATATTGCAAATTCCCATTTAATACATAAAATAATTTATTCGTTGTTCCTTTGTATACCTCAACAGGACCATCACTTTTAATAGAGACGTTGGTGTTCTTGTCTTTTAGTTCAACATACTGCCATTGTTGGAATGTGTTGTCGAAATAACTGCGATAGATGCTTCCATTATTTCGAGTGAAATACAAAAAGTTATTTGTTTCATCTAATGCAAGTGTAGATGTGCTTTTAGCAATAGGGTCACTAAAGCTATTAAGGATACCCATTTGCCATCCAGGTGAAGTGGATAATGTAGTATTTGCAGACGCTCGGCAGCCAAGATTATCGCGTACTATTAAAGAGATTGCTTGACTTGGATTTTGTTGCACATTGCTAACTGTAATAGATAATTGTTTACAATTGTATAATGAAGGATTGCCACAATTTATATTTTGTGATTGATTTGCTTGCC
>JAYTLG010000087.1:0-6135 GCA_043729555.1 Cytophaga sp. | reverse complement strand
CAAGCAGTAGGTCCATTTGTATTTCTAGACCACTTATACCCTACTGTTCAAGAACCTCAAACACCAACAGTACCAAGCGGACAGGTTGCACATCCACATAGAGGGATTGCAACATTCAGTTATATATTCAGCGGTGCCCTGGAACATTTCGACAGCAACGGTCAACATGGCATTGTAGACGCAGGCGGTGCACAATGGATGAATGCAGGTAAGGGCATCATTCACGATGAACACTTCAGCCCCGACTTCCAAGCGCGTGGTGGCATGATGCACGGCTTACAATTCTGGATTAATTTACCTGCTAAAAACAAAGTCGAAGCGCCCGATTACATGGCTGTTCACGCTAATGATATTCCAGAAGTAATTTTACCAAATAATGCTGGTGTAATGCGTATTGTAATTGGTGCATGTGGCGACAATAAATCTCCAGTTAAAACATTCAGCGAACAATTCATTTACCACATTAAATTAAGTCCGAAGTCAAGCTTTACCTATGACACCAAAGTACATTTAGAATATGCGGCATTTGTGCCTGCCGATGAAGTGTCTATCAATGGAAAGTCGGTTTCAAAAAGTGAGGTTCTTATCTTCAACAAAGATGCCGGCAGTATCACCTTTGCAAATAACAACATCACCGAAGTAGACATTGTTTTATTGGGAGGTGAAACCTATACAGAAGAAATTTATGCAGAGGGGCCGTTTGTAATGAACAGCCGTTTAGAAATTGCACATGCATACAGGGATTTTTTCAATGGAGATTACGGAACGATTGATTATAATAGTGGTCAATAAAAAGGTACTAGTTACTAGACAACGAAAATTAATTCATTTCGCCGCGGCGAATCATAATTCAACATAACAATTAAACAAATACAACTATGACAACTACAAATTGGGTAATCGACGCATCGCACTCTGAAATTCAATTCAAAGTAAAACACTTAGTAATCACAACGGTTACAGGAAGCTTTCAAGAATTTAGTGGTGCAGTAGAATCGGAAGATTCGTTTGAAAATGCCAAGATTTCATTCGAAGCAAATACAGGTTCAATAAACACGAACAGCGAGCAACGCGATGCACATTTAAAAAGTGGCGACTTCTTTGATACTGAAAAATTTCCAAAGCTATCTTTTCAAGGCACAAGGTTTTCTAAAAAAGGAGACGCCTTTGAATTAGTAGGTGATTTAACAATTAAAGACGTAACAAAGTCTGTAACACTTGCAGTTGAATTTGGCGGTATAGCAACGGATCCGTGGGGAAATATCAAAGCAGGCTTTGAAGTGACGGGAAAAATCAACCGAAAAGACTTTGGCTTAACTTGGAACGCACCAACCGAAGCAGGTGGCGTATTGGTGAGCGACGAAGTTAAATTGATTGCAAACGTGCAGTTATTGAAACAATAATTAAGTCTACTATTGAAAACGAAACGTCCAACAATCAAACATTATTGGACGTTTCGTTTTTATCTAACATATTTAACATCAATAATTCAAGGATTTTTATTACAATTCAGCGTAATTTTTACAAGCAATCATTAACTTACATACTCAATACGAGTAAAAAAAGAACGTGCATACACAAGAATTTGTAATATTGGTTGATAAGCAAGATGTCGAAATTGGCATCATGGAAAAAATGGAAGCCCATCAAAAGGGCATCTTGCATCGTGCATTTTCAGTTTTTCTGTTCAATCAAAAAGGCGAACTCTTATTACAACAACGTGCTGCAGACAAATACCATTCGCCCTTAAAATGGACCAATACCTGTTGCAGTCATCAAAAACAAAATGAGTCTACTCTTGCGGCTGCCAAACGCCGACTTATGGAAGAAATGGGCATTCAATGCGATGTATCTCTTGCTTATTCGTTCATCTACAAAGCAGATGTTGGACAAGGTTTAACAGAGCATGAATTTGATTATGTATTGATTGGACAATACGACAATCTTGACATACTTTTCAACCCAGATGAAGTAGCAGATTACAAATACGTTTCAATGGAATGGATTGAAAAAGAACTTACCACCAATCCCGATATTTTTACCAAATGGTTTGTAATTACGTTTAACGACTTGAAAAAACAGTTGAATCGTCAATCGTAAGTTTGTTTTTACAACGAATCTAAGAATTTCAACAAAGCAGCACGATCTGTCGCATTCATATTAACAAAGGCATTTTTAGAAAAATCACCTTCGCCTCCATGCCACAAAATAGCTTCCTCTAACGAACGTGCGCGACCATCATGCATCAAGAAGCGTCCACCACTATTTACGGTTTGAATCAAGCCCAAACCCCACAAAGGCGGTGTGCGCCATTCATTACCTGTTGCTAAATAATCGGGGCGATTATCAGCTAAAGCTGCTCCCATATCGTGCAACAACAAATCGGTATAGGGTCTTATTTTTTGATTGCTCAATGCAACAATGTCGTGCGTACCTGTGATAAAACTTGGAATGTGACACGAAGCACACTTAGCCTGCCTAAATAAATCTTTACCTCTCAAAACCTGCGCATCTTTCCAATTTCTTCGAGCAGGTACTGCTAATGTCTGACAATAAAATGTCAATTTATCTAAATCATTATTCGACATTTCTGGCGAACCACCATTTGTCCAACTACCATAGTCGGCAACTTGTTGTCCGGTTAAATTTTCATTTACAAATAATCGATTCGTAATACCCATATCACCCAAAGCAGCACCGGCTGTTTGTTGAAACAAAGTCGGTTGATTTGCTTTCCATCCAAAACGACCTAAATCTGTAGTATTGGTATTGTAATTCCATACATAGTTTGGTCTTCCAGAAATGCCATCGCCGTTGGCATCTGCGGCATCTGCTAATAAAAAAATATCCGCCGTTGATATTGCTTCAAGCAAACCCAAACCAGGTATCTGCTGCGCCAAACGCGGACTGTACATGATATCTGTTCTCAATGCACCATATCCTAAATCTTTAAATGTATAGATTGGTATGCGTAATTCGTAGCTTGTACCATCTGCATAAGTACCTGTATTCAATGTGTAGGTAACATCGACATTACCTTCGGGAATCACTGTTGCATTTGCACCTGCATAGGTACCGTGATTGCTAAGCTGACCGCCGTATTCAGGATCACCTAATGGCCCACCATAGCCATCATCGCCAGTAATGCTTAAACGAAATAACAAGCCATTCAAATCATCGCCCGGAAACATTGGAGGCAAGCCTCTTCCATCCAAGTTATGACAACCCGAGCACGAACGTGCATTGAAAAATGGACCTAAGCCATCAATCGCAGTAGTAGTAGCAGGTGCAACAACCCAATTTGATTTAAAAACAGAATTTCCTGAAGCGAATTTATTTTTATCTGATTGAGATAAATTAGGCGCGGGAAAACCAAACGCATTCATAGATGCATCAAATATAGTTGCGGCGCCCCCCGAATATTCTTCATTAACCTCTGCTGTAGTATTCGTTGATGTAGGAATTGGAGAATCATCTGGATGACGACAAAATTGCATTGTAGTAACCGATACAAATACCATTACAGAAAGAATTAAACTTCGTTTTTTAAACATTTATGGATGCAATTTGGACCGAATACACAATCGCTAATTTAACAGTCTAGCCGTCGAATCACAAACTGTGTGAATCGACGGCTAAGTTAGCATTTAATTATTTTATCTATTCGAAATCTATTTTCAAATAGATTTCATTATATGTAATTATTATTCAATGATTGAATATCAATCGATACATTATTGAATAATCATTCCAAGTTTAGCGCCTGCTAATTGATATTGCGTTGCTTCTGCATGTATCGCATCAATTGCATTTTGAACACGTATTCTACCTGAAGAATTAGTTAAAACAATTTCATTATCAAATGGAGCGTGAATTGCATTAATCTTAACATCAGCATCATAAATGGCTGCTAACACTGCCGCATTTAATACCGCATCCGAACTATTTATTAAATCAGACAAACTCACGCCCTCAACAACACTGCCATCAATACGAATATATCTACCCAAATACACATTTTTAATTCCTTTTTGACCAAGGATAATATCGTTATGGGTTTGGTCGCTAAAACAAGATTGTTCGTTCTCTTGGCGATCTGCATCAAATTCTGCATCCATTGCTACTTGCATCCGTTCAACAGACAATTCCCCATCTGCATAACGAAATGCCCCCGTTAGAAAATTAGAGATTGATGCATTCGAATTTGAAACAAATGACGCTCTATAATTTTGACCACCCGAGTTCCAATCATTTTTCAAAATAGTTAAATTGTCAATAATGAGATCAATACAAGCAAGTAAATATTGGGCTCTTCTAGTTTGATTTGAATTTGTGGAACCTGTACCTACAACATAATCCGTATACGGTCTGTCTCCAGGACCATTCACAGAAAGATCTTGCCCCCATAATAAAAACTCTACCGCGTGATAGCCGCAGCTTACACTTTCTTCACCTGCCGTTTGATTGTTTGCCTCAATAACTGTTGCGTCTATAACCGGAAAACCTGTTACATCATTGATAATACCTGCAGTAGTATTGCCTTGTACATAATCAATATACGCTTCATCGAGTGGCCATGAATTCAATAAACCTTCAATACCTCTTGAATCATCAATTGGACCGTCATAAAAACGAAATGCCTCGCTTTGAATATAAGGTGTACGAGCAGCGATATACGCGGCACGAACTGTTTCCAAACCTGCAGCAGTTGGAGACACAACAAAATCTTCGGCGGCAAGTTGTAAATTTGTAGCTGCTATAAGTGCATCGTCGTATGTTGCAAAAACAATATTTGAATAATTTTCAACCACCTGCGCATTTGCATTTGGAGCTACAGGAGGATCACACCCTTCATCCTTGCAAGAAATTTGTATTAGCAAAGCTCCAGATAGAGCCAAAAGATAAATTTTTTTCATTTGAATATAGAATAGATTAAAAACAATTAACTATGTTTTAGCTTATGCGAAGTTAATTATTTTTATTTAGACTTATTACAAATAAAAAGTATAATATGGATAAAATAATTTAACAATCTATTTTATAAGTAGTTAAACTCAATGTTTATTAGCTATTCCCTCAGCAATAATACTACTTACCACTAATTGTAAGGCATGATACAACATCAGAGGCAATAATACTACACCTAAAATGATTGGATCTGGAAATAAGGCCTTACCCATTACGGCACCTTGCACCAATGATTTTTTTGAACCGCAAAACAAAACGGCAATACGATCTTCACGATTCAATTTCAATAAAATAGAAAGGAAATACATGACACCAAACATGACCAAAAATAAAAATAACATACCAAGAGCTATAAAAATAACTTCACTGATGGGAAAATTGGAGAACATATCCCCTGCTACGGATTCACAAAACGATGTAAATACAATCAATAAAATAATGGTTTGATCAAACAATCGCAAAGTTGATTTAAAACGTTCGGTTAAATGTCCAATCCATCTATGTAACATCAAGCCCAGTACAACGGGCAGCAATACTTGAAAACACAATTTTATGATTACCTGTGTGGTATCCATTTCGGCATACAAATCACCAATAAAGTAGGTCATCCAAATGGGTGTAATGAACACACCCAAGATACTTGAGATACTTGCATTGAATATTGCTGCAGGCATATTACCTCCGGCGATAGATACCATCACAACAGACGAAGAAACGGTTGAGGGTAAAGCTGCAACATAAAAGACACCGAGCCACAACAGTTTATCGCTCTCTATTCCAAAAAAATAATGAATGCCTAAAATGAGCAGCGGAAATAAAATAAAGGTACTGGATTGAATCAACACATGTAAGCGCCAATTGTAGAGGCCGGCCTTCATTTTCTCCGGACTTAATTTTAATCCATAAAAAAAGAAAATGATTGATACGCCGTATTGAGCAATTTCAGATAAAGGCAAGAAACTCGTACTTGCACCCCACCTAGGAAATTGAGTAGCCAACAACACCACACCGATTAAACAAAAGAAGAAACCGTTGAGGCCAGCTTTTGATAGGATAGTGAAGAGTTTTGTCATACGGAACTAATTTTAATACATGCGTAACGGTTAACTATTTTCTTTCCAACGTTCATTACGCCATTTTGCTTGTGCTTCTTTGGAAAGAAAGGTC
>JAYTLG010000086.1:0-9757 GCA_043729555.1 Cytophaga sp. | reverse complement strand
CCATGTGCAATACACCCGTTACATTGGGTGGAGGGATAACAATTGAAAAAGGTTTTTTAGCAGCATTCGGTGCTGAATGAAAGAAATTGTTTTTCATCCAATAGGAATACCATTTATTTTCAACTTCTACAGGAGAATAAGTTTTGCGAATTTCGGACATGTTACTTAAAGAATATTTCTTTGTTCTTATATTGAACAGGCAAGTTAACCATTTCTTATAGCATGGAAAAATGGTATATTGTAGTATTATTGCATACATATTAACATTCAACCAAAAAATAACAGATGAGAACTTCAAATCCAGCGTTAAACGAGTCTTTATTTGACACAATTGCACTTGCAGGCGAAGAAAAAATGACCATTCAAGGTACTGTAAATAAAAGCTTTATATTGATCGCCTTGGTCTTCTCAACGGCATTGTTGTCTTGGGATTTTATGTTAAAATCATCCAGCGGCATAATTTATGTAATTGCGGCAGCTATTTTAGCCCTAATCTTTGGTTTGGTAACTACTTTTAAACCGACTTGGTCTCCTTATACAGCACCTGCATATGCTTTATTTGAAGGTGTGTTTTTAGGAGCTATTTCTGGTTATTTTGATTCTATTTATCCAGGTATTGCAATTCAAGCGGTATTGTTGACGTGTGCAACATTTGTTTGTTTGCTGTTAGCCTATCGCTCAGGTTTAATCAAGGCTACAGAAAATTTTAAATTAGGTATTGTTGCAGCTACTGGTGCAATTGGTTTGATCTATTTGGCAACATTTATTTTAGGTTTTTTTGGAATACAAATTCCATTGATTCATGGAAATGGAATTGTTGGTATTGGTTTTAGCCTTGTTGTTGTTGTAATTGCAGCGCTAAATTTGGTGTTGGATTTTGATTTTATTGAACAAGGAGAAGCAAAAGGCGCACCCAAATACATGGAATGGTATGCATCTTATGGCTTGCTTGTAACGCTTGTGTGGTTATATATTGAAATGTTGCGATTGCTAAGCAAGCTTGCAAGTAGAGATTAATGAAACATTGAAATTCGATTAAATAAAAAGTGCTGCTTAGATCCTAAGCAGCACTTTTTATTTAATTGTTTGGTACAATCTTTTTATCTATTTGTTTTAAGTAGAGTAATAATTTCTTCTTTGTCTCTAATTTGTTCTTTTAGATAGTCGATTTCTCGACTCATTGCGTCCAATTTTTTTGCTGTTTCTTGTTCTTCAATATGAGATAATGCTCCGTTAGACTCAGCCAACATTTGACCATTGCCCATATAAAGCCAATGAGGACTAATGCTCGGTAGGGCCTTATAGATTGAATTGAAAAATTCGATGTTGGGAATGTTCTTCCCTTTCTTTGCATTTGATAATGTGTTCTCAGGTAAACCTGCTTGTTTGGCAAGTTGTTTTTGATTCAAATTAAAATGTTTCAGAATCATCTCTATTCGGGTGTTGACTGCTACTTCCATGCCACTTTAAATTTTTTATTCAAATTATTGAATTTGTCGTGACTGTTTTCTATATTTGACCTGTGTAATAAAAGATAGAATACTAACGTTTGGCTTTCATATGGTGGTGGGGATACCACCATATGAAGTTATTCGTTATTTTAATCACGGTATTGAATCAATATACGGTGATTGAAATAATAGGTTTTATTATGTTGTTTTTATGTTTTATTTTTATAACTATAAGTGAAATTTATTTGTTTTTCATTCTATTATATAAATATTTTGATAAAAAACATGAATTATTCAATAGATTGGGTGCTTTTAATTGATGATGATGAAATTCAGAATTTCCTTCATAAGCGAATAATTCAGACTTATCTATCAGAAAATTATATTTTTGTCGCTACAGATGGGGATCAAGCATTAAAGATATTGAATCAACAAATTGAAAAAAAAATGCCTCAAGCTAAGGGTATAATTATGATTGATATTAATATGCCAATCATGAATGGATTTCAATTTGTTGAAAATTTCAATAGAGATTTTATGCAATCCCTCCCCAATGTTGCAATTTTTCCATTGTCGAGTTCAAATGAAATTCAAGATGTGTTGCAAATGACAAGACTCGGAATTGAAAATTATATTGTTAAGCCCTTGACGCATGAATATGCCGATCATTTATTCGGAAAGTGAAAATAATTTTGTTGCCTATAACAGAATAAAAAAACTCTTACTAATTAAGGTAAGAGTTTTTTTATTATCGGTAAGCGACAGTTTATTTAACTAAAGTCATTTCGTTGATTAAATGTGTTGCACCAGCATATTGTTCAATCATAAACAATACATAACGGATATCCACACAAATACATCTTTGCAAAGAAGGCTCATAAATAATATCACCACTCATTGCTTCCCAGTTACCATCAAAGGCAACCCCAATCAAGTCGCCATTCGCATTCATTACAGGGCTACCGGAGTTTCCACCTGTAATGTCGTTGGTTGTTATGAAACAAACAGGAATTTTTCCATCTTCATTTGCATACGATCCGTATGATTTAGTATCATATAGTTGCTTTAATTTTTCCGGAACAATAAATTCTTCGTTTGTAGAATCTTCCTTTTCAATGATACCATCTAAGGTTGTAAAGTAATTATAATATACGGCATCTCTTGGTACGTAATCTTGTACCGTACCGTATGTTAAACGCATGGTGAAGTTAGCATCTGGATACAATACTTCGTTGGCACGCATGTCTAATATGCCTTTTAAATACGTGCTATTTGTAGCCTCTAATTGCCCAAAGATTGCTCCCAATGCTGGTCCTACATCGCGTCTAAAGTCGCCTAAAATAGAGGTCATACAAGTAAACCCAGGATCTTTCTCTAATACAGCGCTTGAAGGTGCTTTCATAAACGCATCAAATAAAGCTTTGTTTGCAAAAATAGATTTCGCAAATACCATTGTTGCGTATTTATTAAAGTCACCCTTGTATTTTTTTTCTACAAGTTTGAAGATGGAAGGATGCAAACTTTTGTCGATATCATCATAATACATTTTTAATAAGGCAACAAATACTTTTTGATCGGTTGCTTTGTTATAGTCCTTAAAATAATCTTCACCCGCAGCTTTCGTTGCGTCTGTTGTAGCATTATCTAATTTTCCGGATTTTAATAGTCCGTAAAATTTATTCGTTTTATAAGCAAACTCTAAAATTTCAGTTCCGAATGCTGCTTCTTGAATGTATATGTATGGAAGATTCACAACGCTGTAGTTTGTGAATATTTTTTTGTAGTCATCTAACACAGTCCCATATTCTCTGGTGTGACTTGTGTCTTGTTTTACCCATGCCGTAAAGGCTGCTTCTTCAACTTCTTTATCGTCGATTACATGTAGTCTTTTAAGACCTTGATTTTGCCCAATAAAATATTTGTAGTAATTACTTACACGTGCATATTTTGAAGCATATTGAATACGAACGGTTGGGTCTGCATCCATGCCTTGTTTAATTAATGCGAGTCGTACTTCACGGATTTTTATTTTAGCTGGGTTGCTTTGATTGTAGTTCATTGCAACTTCAAAAGAAGTCATGTAACGATCTGTGCCACCTGGGTATCCCATTACCATCGAAAAGTCATCTTTCTTTACACCTGCTGTTGAGATGGATAAATGTTTGCGTGGGTGATACGGTACATTGTCGGCCGAATAATCTGCAGGCTTGCCATCTTTGCTCATATAGACACGGAATAAAGAGAAATCGCCCGTTTGTCTTGGCCACATCCAGTTATCCGTATCGCCTCCAAATTTACCTACAGAAGAGGGTGGAGCACCAACCAAACGGATATCTTTAAATATTTCATACACAAATAATATTTGCTGATTGCCTGCAAAGAAATTTTCAATCTCAATGTTGTATGAATTTCCTTCACCGTATTCTTTTTCTAATTCTTTTAAAATAGCTTCGGATTCTTCTTCTGTTTTTCCAGTAAATCGACTTGTAACATCTTCCATTCGAATTAAGAACGTAGCAGTTAATCCTGGATTACTTAATTCTTTGCTGCGATCCATAGCCCAGAAGCCATCCGTAATGTAATCGTGTTCTACCGAACTGTGTGATTGCACGGCATCAAAACCGCAATGGTGGTTAGTAAGTATTAAACCGTCTTGAGAAATAATTTCGCCCGTACAGAAATTTCCAAAATTAACTACCGCATCTTTTAAGCTGGAGTTGTTGACGGAATAGATTTGTTCGGGTGTAATCTTTAAACCCAATTTTTTCATTTGGTCGTAATTCTTACCCAATAAAAATGGCAACCACATTCCTTCATCTGCTTGAAGACTACTAATACTTAAGGATAGAATTGTTACAAAAAGAATAAATCGTTTTAACATAGGTATGTTGTTTGAATTGAAGGTTGAAAATAGCAAATAAATCAAAGATTATGAAGTGTCGGCATTAAATTGCGGCCTTAAAGTTGATGAAAATGCCTCTGTGCCAATTCTTGTTTATAGAATATTCTACACGTAATACAAAATCGTAATAACTGACAAAGTCTATACCAAAACCACCACCGGGCAGGTAAGAGTTAGCATAAATATTATTTCCGGGCGCATAACTTAGGTCCCAAACATATCCCAAATCCATATACATTTTTAAATATACTTGTAAGGGTATTTTTGTGAATCGTTCATCACCCGTATGTAATACCTGTATTTTTTTATTGAACAATTGATATTTGAAATTCCATTTTGTAAGTAGGTATTTTTGTCCATCTACAACATACTGTTCATAGCCACTCACAATTTCCTTGTCGTAACCCAAACCACGTTGATTAAACCACGGCTGTTGTATTGGAGTGGAATATTTTCCTTTAAACGTTGTTGCTAGATAAAAACGTTTTTTGAGTTGCTTGAATAAACTCACTTCGCCTTTGAATGAAGTAAAAGAAAAGGCGCGGTTTGGAGAAACACCCATTTGCTCCACATCAAATCGTAGATAAGAACCCTTTAATGGATAATATCGAATGTCTTTGTGGTCGCGGATAAAAGAGTATTTTAAGGATACGAATTCTTCATTTGTATTCCCATTTAAAAAGTATTTTGGATTTAAGGCGGTAATGGTATCACCAACGGAATTATTATAATAGGTGGCACCTAATTGATGTTCAATATAAAACGAACCTCTGTAAGTGAATGTGAGTCCCGTTCCGAAACGTTCTCGTAAAAATTTATTTCCTTCTACAAAAAATAATTTATTCTCTAATGTATTGTAGGCAATTTGACGATTTAAGATGTAGCCGATATTGAAAATCAAACCGAGCTTTCTGGATTTCGTTAAATAAGGGATTGTATAGGTGAATTCAATTTTTTTAGTGAATGCAAATTCAAACTTTATTTTCATGGTTTCATTTCTACCACGCATGTTTTTTTGCAAAAGATAAATACCTATATCAAGTCGATTTAAATCGTGGTTACGTTGTACCCACCATTCATTGAAATTTCGATCGGCTAAACCAACTATCGGAATGATGATTGTAAAGAAACGTTCTTCAAGTTCCACAACCATAATTTTATGGATGGCGTCTGTGCCGATGATTTCGATATCTGTTTCTAAAAAGAGGCCCGTATTAAACAATCGATTCTTTGTATGATTAATGCGGTCTTCTAGTGTTTTAATAAACACCGTATCGCCAATTTTGAAATCTAATTCACGTATAATAATTACGGCTTTTGTTTTTTTATTACCCGAAAGTTGAATGGTATCAATAATGATATAGGTACTGTCATTTGCTTGCTCTGCCTGCGCATAACATACAGGTAGAAAAGCAATAATTGTTGTGAAAAGAAGAATATGTTTTAAAATTGAAAGCACACCATCATATTTATCTTTTAAATTTATATATTTAATTTGTAATTAACCGCTTTTTATAACGATGATACAAGCAATTCAGTCATTTGAAGAATATACAGCCGCTTACGCCAAAAGTATTTCTAATCCTGAAGCCTATTGGGCAGAACAAGCAGAACGCTTTGTTTGGATGAAAAAATGGGATAAGGTACTTGAATGGAATTTTTCTGAGGCCGATTCGAAATGGTTTATAGGTGGAAAGTTAAACATCACTGAAAATATTTTAGATCGACACGCTACTCAAACACCTAATAAAGTAGCCATTTATTGGGAATCGAACAATCCATCGGAAGAAGGTAAGGCAATAAGCTATAAGGAATTATACATTCAAGTATGTGCCTTTGTAGGTGTATTGAAATCTAAAGGAATTAAGAAAGGTGATCGCGTGTGCATCTATATGCCCATGGTCCCACAATTAACTGTGGCTGTGTTGGCTTGCGCACGCATAGGTGCTATACATTCGGTGATTTTTGCAGGTTTCTCTGCAAATGCCGTTGCCGATCGTGTGAACGATGCACAAGCCGTTGCTGTCATTACAGCCGATGGTTCGTTCAGAGCTGCGAAAAGTATTGCCATCAAACCCTTGATCGATGAAGCTTTGTCGACGTGTCCTTCGGTAAAAACAGTGCTTGTAGCCAAACGCACAAACGAAGCGGTTGATATGAAAGCAGGCCGTGATTATTGGATGGAAGATGAACTGGCAACGGTGAAGCCTGTGTTTGAAGCTGAAGAAATGGACTCAGAAGATCCGCTTTTTATTTTATATACTTCCGGTTCTACTGGCAAGCCCAAAGGTGTTGTGCATACAATCGGTGGGTATATGGTGTATACAGCTTTTTCATTTGCCAATGTATTTCAATACAAAGAAGGGGATGTGTATTTCTGTACGGCCGATGTTGGTTGGATTACAGGACATAGTTATTTGGTATACGGTCCTTTATTACAAGGCGCTACACAAGTCATGTTTGAAGGCGTGCCAACGTATCCGGATGCAGGGCGTTTTTGGAATATCATTGACAAATATAAGGTAACACATTTTTATACGGCGCCTACAGCGATACGTTCATTGATGTCGTTTGGTGAGGCTATAGTACAAAAGTATTCATTGTCTAGTTTGAAAGTATTAGGCTCTGTTGGAGAACCAATCAATGAAGAAGCGTGGCATTGGTATAATGATTTTATAGGCAAGAAGAAATGTCCGATTGTAGATACGTGGTGGCAAACCGAAACAGGTGGTATTTTAATTTCACCCTTAGCAGGCATTACTCCCTTGATACCCTCGCATGCAACATTGCCATTGCCAGGTGTGCAGCCTGTTATTGTGGATGCAGAAGGAGTGGTACTTGAAAGAGGGAATGTTGAAGGAAATTTATGTATGAAATTTCCGTGGCCTTCGATTATACGTACTACCTATGGTGATCACGAACGTTGCAAACAAACGTATTTTTCAACCTATCCCAATTTGTATTTTACAGGTGATGGTTGTAAGCGCGATGCAAACGGAAATTATAAAATTGTTGGTCGTGTAGATGATGTTATCAATGTATCTGGACACCGTTTTGGCACGGCAGAAATTGAAAACGCAATCAACGAACAAGCTGATGTAATTGAATCGGCAGTGGTTGCTTTTCCGCACGATATAAAAGGACAAGGAATTTATGCCTATGTTATTTGTGATCCTACAGAAAAAAATCACGATCAATTACGCAAAGAAATATTAGAAAGCGTTGTGAAATTAATTGGTCCCATTGCCAAGCCTGATAAAATTCAAATTGTATCAGGACTACCCAAAACACGTTCAGGAAAAATTATGCGTCGTATTTTACGCAAGATTGCAGAAGGTGAATTAAATAGTTTGGGAGATACGTCGACCTTGCTAGATCCAGCAGTTGTGGGTGAGATTATTGAGGGAGCGCTGTAGTTGCTAGGTACTAGTTACTAGACGAGGGGTGTACGGAGTCCGGAGTATATATATTAAAGAATACATAGTACATATAGACGCTTCGTTTTTTTTTGAACTTAGTTAAACGTCTTTAATAATATTAAAAGCGGAAAGGTCTTCAAATTTTATATCTGAAGACCTTTCCGCTTTTTGTACTTAGTACTATATACTCCGTACTTTATACTTTTGTCTAGCACCTAGCAACTAGTACCTAGAAACTAAAATCTAGCAACTAGAAACTAGCACCTAACTATCACGGCACCGGATCATAACCACTACCGCCCCAAGGGTTGCAGCTGCAGATACGTTTTGTTCCCAACCACAAACCTTTTACTGGTCCATGTTTTTCAATTGCTTGTACGCAATATTCTGAGCAGGTGGGAACATATCTACAGGCTCCCGGTAATAAGGGCGAAATGCTGTATTGATAAATCTTCACGGGTATGATGAATACCTGATTTATAACTTGTGTGAATATGTTTTTTTTACTCATTATTGACTGAGTTCTTTATTTTTAGAATGAATCTTGTAAGCACGGATCAACACAAATATACCACCCAGTACAAGTGGGATACTTAATATTTGTCCCATGTTCCAATCCATGCCATCTTCAAATTGAGATTGATTCTCTTTCAATAATTCGTACACAAAACGTAGCGAAAATAAGATCACGACAAATAAACCAAACAATAAACCTTCTGGTGTGTCCTTGCCAAACTTTCTATAAAGTCCATATAATAATAAAAACAGGAGGAGTGATGATAGGGCTTCAAATAATTGTGCTGGGTAGCGCGGTATACCATATACAAGCACATCAATCGCTTGTGTATTTTGATCGATGATGCGTGTACCCATATACATGCTATTTTTATTTATAGGTAGAATAATATGTTCGGGATAACCGGGTGCATAATTAATCGCTTCCCAAATATTTGTTGTAACAAAAGCTTGTGCCGAATCCATACGCTTCGTTGTAAGCGTCATTTTTAGGGCTGTAGCAGGATAGGTAAATAAAATGGTGTCCTTATTTAATTTTTTGAATTCTACATCTTGTATAGTGCTCTCTCCAAATACACCAACCAATCGTTCGTGTGTAGGGTAAGTAAATACAAAAGATGAAAAGGATTCTGCAGGTTTACCAATGATTTCAGAGTTCATTAAATTACCTAAACGAATACATGCACCTGCTAATGCAACAACAATAACAATACGGTCTAACACATATAAGAAACGTTGGTCTTTGTATTTTCTAGAATACAACCAAATAGAGAAAATGATACCAAAGGCTGCTCCATGACTCGCTAAACCTCTAAATCCTGTAAATTTGAATTCAGGTTCAAATTCAACGGGTAAGAAAATTTCGAGTATGTGGTTGTGGAAATATTCCCAATCGTAAAAAATGCAGTGGCCCAAACGCGCACCAATTAAGGTAGCAAGGAACATGTAGATTGCAAGTTTTTCTACATCTGCTTCTGTTCTTCCTTCAGACGTATAAATAGAAGTCATAATTTTAAAGCCAAAGAAAAAGGCCAACGCAAACAAAATGCTGTACCAATGCAATTCAAAATTTCCGATTTCTGCTAGATACGGTCTAACATCCCAGATAATATAATTCAACATAATTTTATTGTATAAATAAGTAGCTTGAAATTACAAAAAAAGCAGAAGAGATACTAGTGGTATGCAGAGACTTTGTTCCTTAATATGCATGGTTGTAGCATGTTTTAAACTTTAACTCTATTGAATTTTGATTATCCCATCTATTTGTTAAGTTTGAATTTCAACCTTAGCTAGATGTTATATGATTTATTATTTTATTTTGAATGGCTTTATAGCACTTTTTGTAAGTGTTATTGCTGGTTATGCATTTGCAAAAGCAATTAAATCTACCCCAGATAGAGAAGTGGCTTGGAGGGTTGTGCATTCGGGAGGAAGTGTAGCGGGCATAATGTTAATGACCTTGGGTT
>JAYTLG010000085.1:0-4640 GCA_043729555.1 Cytophaga sp. | reverse complement strand
GAATAGTTAAGCAAAACATGCCTCGGATTCTTAAAATCTCAAAAGCATAATTGTTATTTAAGTCTTGTAAAACGGTCAACCCTATTTAGGCATTGACACCAAGTAACTAGCAACTAGTACCTAGCAACTAAATTTCCTATCTTGCATTCGAATCAAACTTATATAACCGTGTATCAAGATTTATCTCGTTTTTCGATGCCAAGTAATTTTAGAGGCAAGCCCGGCTGGTACGTACAACTGTGGTGGATTGTACAAGCATTGTTGTTTCATCCATCGCCACAAGTATTGTATGGATGGAGACGGTTTTTATTGAGATCTTTTGGTGCAAAAATTGGGAAGGGCGTAATTATACGTCCATCGGCTCAGATTACGTATCCCTGGAAGCTTACAATAGGCGACTATTCATGGATAGGAGACGAGGTGGTATTATATACTTTAGGTGAAATCAACATTGGTAAAAATGCAGTTGTATCACAACGTAGTTATTTGTGTACAGGCAGTCACGATTTTAACAAACCCACCTTTGATATTTTTTCAAAATCCATCACCATCCACGATGAATGTTGGTTAGCAACCGACGTCTTTGTTGCACCCGGAGTAAGCATCGAAAAAGGCATGGTAATAGGGGCGCGTTCAAGCGTCTACAAAAACATCACCGGCACACCCGGTATCTACAAAGGAAACCCTGCAACCCACACAGGTGTTCGGTAGGGGCTTTATTGCATAAGTCCTAGAATATTCAAATAAACCCTTACGCCCCTTGCGAATAGTGCGTGTATATTTATCAATTTATCAAATCAACCACCACCAACTGTTAGCACAAAAAAGCCTGTAAGGCTTTCATAGAATAGCTAGGGGCATCGCCCCTAGAATAGAAAGCACCGCACAAATTACCAAGCACAAAAATCCTGTCCATCCTTTAATCGTGTCCATTCTGGCATCTTTTATTCGCCGCGGCGAACTGTCAAGCCTCTTTCAACAATTCAACCATACCATCTTTTTCGGTGACAAGCATTGCATGTATCCCTACAGATGCTGCGCCTGCAATGTTATCAGCATTGTCGTCTAAAAAAACGGTCTCCGAAGCGTCTAGATTTTTTTGTTTTAACACCGCGTCATAAATAGCGGTGTGTGGCTTAATTAAACCTAAGTCGTATGAATACCAAGTTTTTTCAAATAGATCTTCCAGTACGGGCACCGCGGTACGGCAGAATAATATTCGATTCACTTCTGCAATGTGAATGGGATTGGTATTACTCAAAAGGAATAAGCGATACGTATGGCTCAAGCTTTGAATGCGATCAATACGCTCTTTGGGTATGGGTAAAAGCAAGGTATTCCAAGCCGTTGTTAAGTCTTCATCTGTGATGGACGCTTTGCAATTTAACAGCGCGCGCAGCTCTTTCAGAAAAGCAAAATTGCCAATAAGTCCTTTTTCGAAATCAAGAAAAATAGGAGATGATTGGTAACGCATTTTTATTTCCTCTTTTGATAAATCACTAAGAGTAGCAAAGGCTTGAAAGGTGCGTTCAAAATCAATGGGAATAATTACGGCACCTAAATCAAAGATGATGTTTTTAATGGCACTGAATGTAGTCATGACTTTTGCGTTTTCGTAAAGTTACTGTACGGGAAATAAAATAAAAAAACCTCGCTGAAAAGCGAGGTTTTTGTGGGCCCTGTTGGTATCGAACCAACGACCCCCTGATTATGAGTCAGATGCTCTAACCATCTGAGCTAAGAGCCCTGAAAGGAATAAATTCCATTTCGAACTGCAATGTTACTGAAATAGGGCGAAATAAACAAATAATGCGCATAACTTTCGTTGATGCATATTGCAACACCCTGTTAAAAAAAGCGCGTATGTATCTTCTTTCGTAGGGGCGTATTGCATACGCCCTCTCAAATAGAGGGGTAATGTTCTATTTGCATACGACTTTTTTTCACACGTCCTTCCAAATAGAGAATTGAAATCATTTTATGGGGCCTGTTGCATGCATACAACATCTCCCTGTTTAAAATGAATGCATGTTAATCGTAGGGGCGTATTGCATACGCCCTTCTCGCATACGCCCTCGCATACCATGCCCATTGTGCAAAACCTACATACGCCCTTGCGTATTATTTCGTATCTGCGCATGCAATACACCCTGTTTTTAAGCGCCTGTTGTGCTTAACAGGCATTTTGTATTATATTTGAGCGTATGCGTACAGAATATGCCTTGAAGAATATCGTGTTGCAAACAACCGCACTTGCTGTTGGGGTAGTTTTGTATTTTATTTGCACGCCGTATTTGGTTGATACATTAGGAGTGGAAGTCTTTGGTGTAAACCAATTGTTGTTACAAACAATCGGGTATTTTGGTTTGGCCGAATTGGGCGTGGGTATCTCATTATCGGTTTTGTTGTATAAAGAAATTGTACAGAATAATAGAGAAAATATAAACGCATTGTTGTCTGCTGCGCACCGGCTTTATATGCTTATTGGCCTAAGTGTATTTGTTGTAGGCGGGCTCTTTTCTTTTTTTATTTCAGATATTTTTTCATTGGATGTTTCAGTATCAACAGATGCTCAAATCGCTTTTATGTGCTACGTAACATCTGCTACAGTAAGTTATTTTTCAAGTGTGCCGATTATCTTAATGAATACGGCTCAAAAAGCATATAAAAATTATGTGTATATATTATTAAAACCCATCCTGACCTATTTGGGGTATGTCGTCTTGGTGTATTATGGCTATTCGATTGTTGGGGTTGCATGTGTATCCTTGAGTGCAACGCTTTGGACTTTGTATGGTTTTAATAAAAATGCAAAAAAAGAATTTCCATGGTTGAATATATGGTCGAAACAAAAAAATTACGCCATTCTAAATACCAGTAAATATGTGTTTATCGAAAAATTATTAGTTGTTGTATTGTTTCAAACAGACATTATTTTGATTACCTATTTTTTAGGTGTCGAACATGTTGCGGGCTATTCGATTTATGCAGTGTTTTTTTTCTATATAAAAGAAATTATGCTCATTGGTACCAACAATATCATTAGTGGTGCAGGTGAAATGTATCAAAAAAATGAAATTGAAAACATCGTCTTCTTATGGAAGGATGCCTTAAGCATCGTGTTTTTTGTTTCAAGCCAATTGTGTGTTGCCATCTTTTTTTTATTCCCCCATTTCTTTACACTCTGGATCAATTCAGACTTATTATTGGGTCCTGAGGTATTGTTTTTTTGCGTGATTAATTTATTTTATATACTAACCGTAAATGTTACAACCGCCATTGTTGGATCTAAAAATATATATAAAGAAAAAATGAAAGGGTCTTTTGTGGAGGTGATTCTAAATATCGGATTTTCTTGCGCTTTGATTCCGAAGTACGGTATTTTAGGGGCAGTTGTTGGTACTACCATCGGACATTATTGTGTGAGCGCTTGGTTTATTCCGTACTTATTTTTGAAGACCGTAAAGCAAAACATGTCTTTATACTTAACAATTATAGCTCGATATGTGTTCGTTGTTGTTGCTCTGGTAGTCCTTAGCTGGTTTTTTTACAATGGAATTTTAGTCGTGTATTTTGATCAACTATCAAGCTGGACGTATTTATTATTAAGTTGCCTTGTCTTTGGTGTATTTTTGTTTGTCGTGACAAGTTTTTTGTTTTATCTACTAGACCCAAACTTCAAGAAGGCCTATATTCGAATTCTTTTTTTTGTTCAGCTATTTTTCAATAAAAATAGCTGAGGTATTTACATAAGGTAGACTGTTGAATGGATTTCGATTGCAGTTTTATTTCGATACTACCTGTGAGAGGGTCTGCTGAAATGTTTGTAAGATGCCATCAATGCTTAGATGTTGTTCTGCATACAGTCTTGCTTTTTTAGAGATATCCGCATTGTCGCGACTTAAAATAGTATTTAAGCACGCAATAAAAAGTGTAGTGTTTTCAGGTTCGCAAATGTAACCGACTTTATTTGTTTCGATCAGCTCATACAAGCTGGTATTTTGTTCTGTAGTTACGAGCGCAATACCCCCTGCAGATAAAATACTCATTAATTTAGAAGGCAATACCAAATCGGCAGCTGATTTTTTTTGTATCACCAAATGTACATCCGCTATCGCAAGAAAAGCAGCGAGTTTATCATAAGCTTGCAGATCAACAAATAGAATATTGGTTGATTCTTTTGACTGAGCATACTGAACAAGCTTTGTTTTAGCAGCACCGGCACCAGCTATTACAAACAGTACGTCCGTTTGGTTTTTGAATTCGGCTGCGGCATCAACAACCATTTCAATGCCTTGTTTTTCGCCTAAATTTCCTGAGTACAATATGACTTTTTTATCAAGAGGGATATTCAATGTATCACGTAACGATTTCTCTTTTGGTAGTGGAGTAATGATGTCTGTTTCTGCCCAATTGGGAAGCATAATATAGCGGCTTTCTTCAACCCCTTTACTTAGGATACGTTTCTTCACACCTTCGCTAATGCTGGATACATAATCTGCTTTTTTCAACCAAAATAATTCAAGCTTAGTTAATATAGATAACAGTGTTTTGTTATTAATTAATTTTAATTCTTTAGCAGCGTCCACTTGCAAATCTTGAATGTGAAATATCCATTTGGCTTTTGGATGAAATAGTTT
>JAYTLG010000084.1:0-25777 GCA_043729555.1 Cytophaga sp. | reverse complement strand
GTCATTTAAGCCATCCAAACCAATATCTTGAAAGGGTCTTGATGAAGGGGAGTTGTCAAAAGAATTTGTAATGTATTGTTGATTTGTAACAAGCCCCCATGTGCTACTATCTGTTGCAGAAGTAATAGATGCAGCGTTTACAGGCAATCCATTCTCATACGATTGTAAATTATCCGGTAAGACGTCTTCGGAAATACTTCCTAAGTCAAAATACAGTTGACCTTTATTGGCTTTATTAAATGGAACGCCATCAATATCGGTGTGCCCGTTGGTGCTGTTCATATATGGACTTAACATCCAAAATTCTATGTATTGAATGTTTGCATTGTCAAAATCAATATCATTTTTAATTGCCCTTGTAACCCCTGCCCAACTAGACTCTGGATTGGGAAGCGAGCCGTCACTATTCAAATTTGGATTGTAATTGTTCGAGCCACGCTCTGTTGGATAAAATGCAAAATCTAACGTTGGAATGTACGTTACACCTACATTTATATCTTGATTCGGATATAATTCTTTTTGAGTAACATTTCGCTCAAAGTGATTTGTGATTTTATCAGAATCCATATAAGATGGCAATCCATTATTACTTCTGTAAAAAATATTGTCGATATTATACCAAGCCAAATTTGCTCGTCGAAATGCAAAGTCGTGATCTTTTGACAGCGACTCAGGATAAAACCGTTGAGGCGTAGCAGCCATGTGCCACAACAGTGGCGACCGTGTTAGATCATACGGCGTTTTAGATCCTTCAAAATCATCAATAAATGCAATACCACCTTCGCCTTCACCATTCTTATCAATAACTTTGTTATAGCCGGGAATATAATGTGCAAACTCTCCTTGAAAAGTAATATTAGAGGGCGCTTTGGTTGATATAACTGGCAAAAAATCAACCGCTCGTGTCAGCATTCTTGAATTCTTTTTTATATTCGCATCTAATCCCCATATAGTATTGGCAGCAGGTTCGTCGCCAACATTAACACGCGTTATATTCGGAGCTTCATTTGAATGCAAGATCGTACCTCCTAATAAAATGCTTTCGTTGACCTTGTAATCTAGGCGCGCACCCATAAAGGATTTACGCCTAAAATTAAACAAATCTTGTTTTTCAAAACGAATTCGAATTTCTTGACCCGAAGCAAGTACACCTTCGTTCAATATTTTTATTCTACCTAAATTATAATCTACGGTATAGTCAATACCTTCTTGCAAGGTTGTACTACCAGCAATCACTGTAACAGAGCCTTGAGCAACATTTATACCCGGGAGTATAATCTCACTTGCCGTACCTGCAGTGTAGCGACCTTTAAAAAAATACTTATTTGTACTAGCTGCCATTTGTGCATCAGACAAAGTGGAGTCATAC
This sequence comes from Cytophaga sp., assembly GCA_043729555.1. GTDB lineage: Bacteria > Bacteroidota > Bacteroidia > Cytophagales > Cytophagaceae > Cytophaga. The sequence continues at coordinate 24,408 of JAYTLG010000084.1, read as the reverse complement.
AATTCAGTGAATACATATTTTTCTTTATACCCTGTTTCACTCGCTAAAAACTTACTATTCAAATTAGAACCAAAAGGTTCGAGAACAGGGAAAATGATACGCCCATTCCTAGAATCAACGGTGACGCCTTCAACGTAATCAAAGTTACCATCTGGTGCAGGGTCATTGTTTGGATTCAAATAATCTAAGCCGCATATCTGTAGCAGTGGAACATCTTTCGTATTTACACCTTCTTGTAAGTTAGGAATATCGGCACCTGACGCATCATCTTTATAAATAATTCTGAATTGAAAATTTTCTCGTTGAATTTGAGTAATCCCTAATTGATAAATATTTTTCATCATCAATTGCCATGTAGGTAAGCGTGTTTTAACCAGTGGCGGCTTAAGCATTTTGGCTACAACCAATTCGTTTTCACTTACATCTGTTAAACCGTCCGTCAATTCGCCTACTGTATATTGTTTGCTATCGTACGTGTATTGGTAAGCAACGAGCAAAGCCTCATCTTCTCTGATTCTAGATTGAAGCGTTATATAACCAAGGTCACGATCAAATGTAAATTCAGCTTCTGTTAATTTTCGCGCACTTCTTAAATAGGTATAATCCGTTCCGTCTTGAAAGTTCGTGCCGTAAGCTGCCGTCAACTCTGCATCCAATGTAGCTGCATCTCTAAAATCAGTAACGGGACTGGGTCCAGAATATAATTGGTTAATATTATTAAACGGCACATGGCTTGTTGAAGGCGTTGGCGTATTCCTTAGTTGCGTTCTGTATATTGAATCGTTTTCTCCCAAATCAAGATAGCCGACTACGCCACGTAAATTTGCAGTAGTATTGTTTCTATTCGTAACGTATACTTCTACACGTTGCACTTGCACGCCTGACAAAATTGTAGGGATTGTTTGCAAGGATTGCTCGTAATTAGCTCTAAAAAATTGCCCTAAAAAAAAGTGTCTATAAGGTTCATATCCATCTGCTTTGATTTCAAAATTGCGACCTTGTCCACCGCCACCGATTTTAATTTCATCAACTTTACCATCCTGTCTGGCAGCAACCGCTGTTACGGCCAATCGTCCAAATTGCAATTTGGCTTTAACACCAAACAAATTTTGAGGTCCTGTCATTAAGGAGGAATTCAAATTCATATTGATGCGACCAATTTCTATCGCTTGAATGATGTCTTCTTCAAACGCTGAATACTGAATCTTCACACTATTTTGAAATTCAAATGCAGCCTTTGTATCCCAGTTAACGGTAAGCTTTAACTTCTCTCCAATCTTACCAACCACATTCATACTGATTTGTTGGTCAAAATCAAACAATCCTGTACGTTGTTGCTTAACGGGCAAAGCTGGATTATGAACACGTTGCCAACGACCTGCAAAATCTAGTGTTACCAAACCACTTGGTCGAATGTCTACATAATTACTACCAAATGGACCCTCCAAACCTTTAATGTGTTTGGTGAATCCAAAAGGTTTGTCTGGCTTGTTTTCTCTTGAGTTTGCTAATGGATCATTCGCTTCACTTCCTTTTTGTTGCCAGTAATTACGCAACATTTGTTTGTTCTTGTAATTATAATATTCTTCGAATGTTAGATATGTTTGTGTACGATATACGATATCGCCAATTTTTTCTCGAACAATATAATTTCCTGTAGCCGTATCAATTTCAACCTCTTCAACAATATTATCTGGATCTTTTAACTCAAGCGGAGATTTATTTGTTTGGTTGTTGTATTGATCACCAAGCCTATCCTGTGTTTGATACGTGGGACGCTTGGATTTAACACGCGTAGTACTATCGTCTGGAGTAATTAACTTTTTAAAAGAAAAAAATATACGGTCTTGCGGACTCGAGACAGCAGCCCAAAATACAAAAAATAGGGACGTCCCTAATAACGTTAATATCGTATTCTTTTTCAGGTTCACAAAAACTATAATCAAGACATTTTTAATGCCTGTTTTATTAAATCTTCAAGCGTAAATGTATTGTTTGATTTCAAGATTTGGTCGAGATTTTTCTCTGCAATGCTTTTAGTGAAACCTAACGTAATTAAGGCTGTTAACGCTTCGGATCGAATACTATTGTGCGAAACAGTGAAATTTTGCTTAGAATCTGTAGACGAAAGTATTTGATCTTTTTTCATCTTATCTTTCAACTCCAAAATTACCCGTTGGGCAGTTTTAACTCCAATCCCTTTAACGGCCTGTATAGCCCTAACATCCTCGTTTGCAATGGCATCCCGAACTTCTGACGGACTTAAAGACGACAACATGACCAAGGCAGTTCCAGGACCAATACCACTTATTGAAATTAAATGCATAAACATTTCTTTTTCAAGAGGTTCAGCAAAGCCAAAAAGAGTATGTGCATCTTCTTTAATATGTAAAAAAGTGTGAATTTTCGCTTTTTCTAGTCCCTTGATTTGAGAGTATGTATGCAGCGAAATACGAATTTGATATCCGACACCCTGTATGTCAACGATAATATATGTTGGGTCTTTATGGCTTAACTTTCCCTCGATGTATGCAATCATAAATTAATTTTATTGTTTTGAGATTGCACATCAACAACAGCAATTGCAACCATATTTACAATTTCACGAACCGACGAACCTAATTGTAATATGTGTACAGGCTTTGCCATCCCCATTAATAAAGGGCCGATCGCTTCCATACCTCCAATTTCTTGAAGCAGTTTGTAAGCGATATTTCCAGAAGTTAATGCAGGGAAAATAAATGTATTTGCACCGTCTTTTGCTAAGGCGCTAAACGGATACATCTCTTTTTGAATATGTGTGTCAACCGCGACATTAGCCTGTATATCTCCTTCAATAATCAAATCTGGGTATTTAGCTTTTGCCAATTTAGTAGCCTTTGCAACTTTTGCAGGCACTTCTCCTTCGTTTGATCCAAAGTTTGAATAAGAGAGCATCGCTATTCGAGGTTCAAAACCAAAAAATTTGACTGCTCGTGCTGTAATACCAACGATGTCTACTAACTCTTCTGGGGTAGGATCCATATTAACTGTTGTGTCGGAGAAAAAATAAACACCTTTGCTGTTGCTCAAAATATACATACCAGCAACTCTGTTTATGCCCTCTTCTACACCAATCACTTGCAAGGCAGGCTTGATTGTTTCGGCATATTCTTGGGTTAAGCCAGAAATAAGTGCATCCGCTTCACCTGTCTCAACCATCATCGCGCCATAATACGTACGATTGCGCATTAAGCGCCTTCCCATCTCTGCTGTAATACCTTTGCGTTTACGCTTTTCGTATAAAATATTCCCAAATTCCGTTCTCTTAACTTTTTCTTCAAAAGGATCGATGATGTGGTAATTCTTTATTACAATTGAATGTTCAATCAACAGTGCATTAATTTTTTCTTGCTTACCCAATAAAATTGGGTAAGCAATACCTTCATCTGCAATTATTTGAGCCGCTTTTAATATTTTCAAATTATCTGCTTCTGAAAATACTACGCGCTTAGGGGCTTGCTTTGCTTGTGTTATGATACGCGACATCAATCGTTGGTCGATTCCAATTCGCTGAAGCAATTCGATTTGATACGCATCCCAATCTGTAATGTGCTTTTTAGCTACACCACTATCCATGGCAGCTTTCGCTACGGCAGGAGAAATCATTGTAATCAATCGTGGATCGAGCGGCTTCGGGATTAAATAATACTTGCCAAATGAAATCGAGTTGTCGTCGTATGATTTATTTACACTTTCGGGTACAACTTCTTTTGCAAGTCTTGCAATTGCATACACCGCAGCCAATTTCATCTCTTCATTAATTTCAGTAGCCCGCACATCCATTGCGCCTCTAAAAATATAAGGAAAACCAAGTACATTGTTTACTTGGTTTGGATAGTCTGACCTACCTGTGGCCATGATAATATCTGGTCGTGTTTCAATAGCCAAGTGATAATCAATCTCTGGTGTTGGATTCGCCAGTGCAAAAACAATAGGATCTTTAGCCATAAAGGCCAACACTTCAGGCTTCAACACATTGCCGGCCGACAAGCCTACAAATACATCTGCATTGGGCATGGCATCTGCGAGTGTGTTTAAATCTCGAGATGTTGCAAATTCAACTTGGGAAACATCTAAATCTTTTCGATCTTTTCGGAGTACGCCATTAATATCGCACATGACAATATTTTCAGGCCTTACTCCCAAATATTTATATAATCGTGTACAGGAAATTGCAGCTGCTCCAGCACCACTCACAACTACACGTACATCTTCAATTTTTTTGCCTACAATTTCTAAGGCATTTAACAAGGCTGCCGATGAAATAATTGCTGTGCCATGTTGGTCGTCATGCATCACCGGAATATTCATGCGTTTACGCAATTCCTGTTCAATGATAAAACACTCGGGTGCCTTTATATCTTCTAAATTAACGCCGCCAAAAGTCGGTTCTAACGATTCAACAATTTTAATAAATTGCTCTGGGTCTTCACAATTAACTTCTAAATCAAAAACATCAATGCCTGCAAACTTTTTGAAAAGCACGCCTTTGCCTTCCATTACTGGCTTGGAGGCATGTGGACCAATATTGCCCAAACCTAAAACGGCTGTTCCGTTTGTAATTACCGCAACTAAATTTCCCTTTGCTGTATATTTATAAACGTTTTCTATATCTGCAACAATTTCTTTACAAGGCTCCGCTACTCCCGGGGAATATGCCAACGCCAAATCTAATTGGGAGCTTAATGTTTTTGTGGGAACAACTTCAATTTTACCTGGCTTGCCCTGCGTATGGTAATTTAAAGCATCTTCTTTATTAATAGACATATTACGCAACGTTATAGGTTATATAAAGAACTTTGGGTTAAAAATCAATTCAAAATAAGTTTCTGACCTACTTTAATACTGTTGGATGTTAAGCCATTTAATTTTTTGATTTTATCTACAGTAAGCCCAGGGTATTTTTGAGATATGGTCCACAGCGAATCTCCCGAACGCACATAATACACATGGGGCGCAGCCTTAGATGTGGAGCTAGTAGAAGATGATGATGATTTCGAAGAAGAAGAAGAAGCTACACTACTCGCCCCTGAAACTTTTTTGTAAATAATCAAACGTTGCCCAACACGAATGGTATTGGAAGATAAATTGTTCCAACGTTTTATGTCAGCAACATATACGTGATACTTGGCGGCAATAGTCCCCAATGCATCACCACTTCGCACGGTGTAATATACTTTTTGCGTTGAGCTACTCGATGTTGTGGACGAAGAACTACTAGAAGTTGTGCTGGACCTGGCAACGGCGTTCAAATCCACGCCATCTCTAGAAACTTCTTTACTACACGCATCTAGAATGTCTACCTTGTTTAAATAAAATTGCGCCATCTTATCTACGGGCACTTTGATTTTATATGGATACGCACCTGTTAAAATCCCCTTCTTTAGTGCAGGATTTAATTTACGCATATCATCAACACAAATATTTAACACATCGCTGAACGTGTACATGTCGAAATATTGGTTGACCGATATTGTATCGAACGCAATTGGATATTCTAATGAATCAGCAACAATGCCGTGATCGGCCATGTGGTTCATCATATAAGTCAAAGCAACAAACTGTGGCACATAACTACGCGTTTCTTTTGGTAAAAAATCATAAATCTGCCAAAAAGTTTCTTTATAACCCGAACGTCTAATTGCTCTGCGTACGTTACCAGGACCACAATTATACGAAGCTAACGCGAGTTCCCAATCATTAAACGTTTTATATAAAGCTGACAAATACCTACAAGCAGCTACTGTTGCTTTTTCAGGATCCAAGCGTTCGTCCAAAACTGCATCTTGCTTCAAGCCAAACTCTTTTCCTGTAAATGTCATGAATTGCCACAAGCCGGCTGCACCTGCTGGCGACACTGCTTTAGCATTCAATCCAGATTCTACAATTGCCAGATATTTGATTTCATCCGGCACATTATGCGCTTTTAAAATCTCTTCAAACATTGGGAAGTAAACACGTTTTCTGCGTTCCATTACCATTGTATATCTTGCGTTGCGCACTGCAAAATAATTTATGAAGCCTTTTATTTTAGAATTGAAAACTAGGGGAACTTTATTTTGCAATGCCTTTAAACGTGCCACAATAACTTCATCTTCAGAAGGTGTTGACGGTGCTTGAGCAGTCGCTTCTTCAAATTTCTCCGCTTCTAGAATTGTAGAGTCGCTTGATGTAACTACTGAGTTAGAATCTATTTGAGCACACGCTGAACTCAACCCCACCATATATAGAGAGAGAGCTATAAAAATAACAGACAGTGCTGAATGGATTCTAATTTTCATTCTGTTTTAATAAGTAGTTTGAAAATGCCAATAACTTAGCTTCTTCGAATTCGCGCCCCATTAACTGCAAGCCAATCGATAGGCCTTCAGCATCTTTTCCATTTGGAATCGAAATAGCAGGAATACCTGCAAGGTTTGCAGGTACAGTGAAAATATCTGCTAAATACATCGCAATTGGGTCGCTTTGATGATCGCCAATTTTAAATGCTGTTGTTGTAGTAGTAGGCAACAACATGAAATCGTATTCAGACAAAAGCTTCTCTGTATATTCTCTTATTAAACGACGCACCTTCTGTGCTTTAGTATAGTATGCATCATAAAAACCTGCACTTAACACAAAAGTGCCTAGCATAATTCTTTTTTGAACCTCTTTACCAAAACCTTCTGAACGTGTTTTCTTGTACATAGATTCCAAATCAGTACCATTCGGACTTCTATACCCATACTTCACGCCATCAAATCTAGAAAGATTTGAGCTTGCTTCAGCAGTAGTTAATATATAGTATGTAGGAAGAATATAATCAAGTAACGGAAACTCTACAGCTTCAACCGTATGTCCGTCCTTTTTTAATTGATCAATTTTATTTTGTGTTGCTACACGAATTTCTTTTGCTACACCTTCCGATTCGATTGCTTCTTTCAAATAGCAAATTTTTACTTTTCCTGAAAACGAAAGCTCTGCGGAATAGTTTGGAACTGGTTTAGAAGAAACAGTACTATCGAATTCATCGGCTCCTGCAATCACTTCTAGCATCAATGCTGTATCTTCAATACTTCTAGCCATGATGCCAATCGAATCAAAAGAAGAAGCGTATGCAATAAGACCGTATCTAGAAATTCTAGAATAGGTAGGTTTAAAACCAATGATATCACAAAAAGCTGCAGGCTGCCTAACAGATCCACCTGTATCTGAACCTAAAGAAACCAGACAAGTGTCTGCTTGCACGCCAACAGCAGACCCCCCTGACGAACCACCAGGAACACGCGTGTTATCAATATCATTTTTAACAGGACCAAATGCAGAATTTTCATTTGAAGACCCCATCGCAAATTCATCACAACTTTGGCGGCCAATAATGATCGCATCTTCTTGAATCAAACGTTCAACAGCGGTGCCATTAAATTGTGAAACGAAGCCTTGCAATATTTTGCTGGATGCTTGCAAGCCGTGATCTTTGTGACACAACACATCTTTAAGACCCACAACCATACCCGCCAATTTCCCAGCAGTACCTGCTTTAATTTTAGCGTCGACAATATCAGCAGTAGCCAAGGCTTCTGATGCATATACTTCAACGTATGCATTTAGATGTGCCTTTGCTTCAATGTTTTTTAAGTAATATTCTGTAAGGGAACGGCATGAAATTTTACCTTCGGAAAGATCTTTCCGAACCTCAGTTAAGGAATTATAACGTTTCAATTTTTATGCGTTTTTTGTGTCGTCTTTGATACCGTCTTCAATTTCTTTTTTCACTTCTTTACTCGCGTCTTTAAATTCACGAATACCGCGACCTAAGCCACGTGCAAGTTCTGGTATCTTTTTGCCGCCAAACATAAACACAACTATCCCAGCGATTATAAGCCATTCTGCACCGCCAATGCCCGGGATAATAAACAATAAATTACAAATAGTTAACATCATGATTGTTAGAGTATTTTTGTATACCCAACAAAGATAGGAAAATTAAACAAGAAAGGGAAAGATAAAATGCGTTAGAGTCCTTGTTTTAACGCTTACGAAGCCAAAGTTCGGGGTTTAATTTCACCTCGTTTTTCCATATTTGAAATTGCAGTTCACTTTCGCCGTCTTTACTTGTATAAACAGACCCAATAGACTGTTTTACAGCAATTTCATCTCCTGTTGAAACCGTGACTTCTCTGAGCTTCGCATACACGGTAAAATATTCACCATGTTGAATCATTACAATTTTATGCATTCCTGGCACTTCGGCAACCGTGATGACTTTCCCTCCAAAAACAGCCTTAACATCCTCATTTTGAACAGTCAAAATATCTACACCCAAATTATCTACAAATACGCCCTTCAGGACAGGGTGCGCTTGACGACCAAAATGATTTGTAACGCGGCCATTTTGAACCGGCCATGGAAGCTTGCCCATATTGCCTGCAAAGCTTGAAGACAATTGAATGTTTTTTTCAGTTGTAGCTTTGTTCGCAGTTGTGCTTGATGCCTTCGCTTTTTCGATTGCTTTTTTACGTTCGGCTGCAATTAAATCTTTAATTAGCTTCTGAAGTTTTTCTTCCGCCTTTTTAGAATCATCTAAATCACGTTTCAACTTCTCTTCCTTAGAAGCCAATTGTTTCAGAACAGTATTTTGTTCGTTTTTTGTATTTGTTAAATTTTCAGTTTCAATTGTTTTGGCAGTTAACAAACCCTTTTGCTCAGTCTGTTTTTCAGCAAGCATTTTTTCATATGATTTCATTGCCAATGCTACACTCTGTATCTCTTCTAATTGATAGGTACGCGCATGTGCGTACTGCTTAAAATAACTGTTGCGTCTCAACATTTGAGCTAAATTGTCTGCAGATAAAATGTGTATTAATTTATCATAACCATTTAAATGTTTATAGCCCAAATAAATCAATTGCGCATATTCTTCTTTTAAGCCTTTTAAATCTTCTTCAAGCGCTTGAACAATCATTTCTTGTTCTGTTATTTCGCGATCTAAAATACTAACCTCTGCAGACATTGAATTAATTACAATCTCACGCTGCTCAATCTGTTCGTTTAAAAGTGTTAGTTGACTCAACGTAGCGGTTTTCTGCTCTTTTGTTTGCTCTAAAACTTTAGACGTTTCTTTTATCTTCTTTAAGTTTCTTTCACGCTCTTTTTCTAAGTCTTTACGACTTTTCTTTTGAGCAAGTGTGGATGTAATTACAACCAACACCAAACCTAAAATAACTAGATATTTAATTTTATTTTTCATTGTATTTTTTAGGTACAGTAAAAGGAAAATTTAATGGCTTCGTAGTAAATTCAACCTTAGAATGACTTAAGATTAATTGCGTTTGCATTTTTTTTCCTTCCTTTTTATATTCAATATCTAAAGCACATACCGAAGGTACAAGTATCGAATCGGCCACTATAAATAAACTATAGGTGACAGTAGTTTTTGACATAGAAATTGAATCAATAATATTTGCCCTTTCAACTTTCATGTTGTCAAACCGAACAAAACTTTCAATGCGGAAATTCCCTTTTTTCTGCGTCAGTATATAATGTGTTTCATTTTTTATTACATCATCTTGAACTTCGTATGGAAAGAGCAAGTCTCCCACCAACAAATTCTGAATATTAGAATAAGACAAATTCGATTGAATAATCGTCTGTAAGTAATTTAGATCGTAACTATACGAATCGTTTTTCATCTTATCTATCACAAACAAAGAATCTGGGCGCAACAATCCACGAACGCCTTCAACACCTGCCTTTCCTACAGAAGCCCAAATAACACTATCCTTTTTAACACGCAACGACAATGCATATTGGTCTGCACTATTCCCGTCCGAATACTCCAATTTCGTTTTAGTAGTCATATAAATAAAGTCTATATAACTAGGTTGAAATTGAATAGACGTTTTAATAGTTGCTGTTTGGTCTTGACTTAGAACAGGAGTTTTTTTACAAGAAATGACAGAGAACGCAACTATTATTAATCCAACAATTATTTTATTCATACAATTTAACGTCGGAAATCTTTTTGTTTATAAACTCAGAAGCACCGCCAGCAGCTTTTGCTTTCTTCCAATACTCAAGTGCTTTATTTTTGTCTCCCAATTGAAACAACACATCACCATAATGCTCCAGAATTGTAGCATCCTGCGAATTTACTAAGGCTTTTTCTAATTGCACTTTAGCGCCATCGTAATCTTTCATTTGATACAAAACCCAAGCATATGTATCAATGTAATTGGGCTCGTTCGGATTTCTTGCGATAACCTGCGCAGACATACTTTTCGCTAATTCCAATTTATCTTTTCGCAATGATAAATAGTAACTATAATTATTTAACGCATAGTCATTGTTTTTATCCTTTTTTAAAATCTCTTCAAAAGCTGCGTCTGACTTGGCATACTCTTTCGTTTCATTATAGCTATCTGCCAAGAGCGTTAGGGCTTGCATGCGCATTTGTTGGTTTGAGGCCGACAAATTTTTTGTTTCTTCCAAAGATTCGATTGCGGAAGAATATTTTTTCAAATTATAATAACCGAGCGATCTAAAATACCACAAAGCAGCCTGATTCGGATAAAAATCAATTGCCTGAGTAGCATCTACAACCAAGGAATCATATGATTTAACTTCGTACTCTAAGGTCAAAATCTGTATCCACAAATTGTAATTATTGCCATCAATTTTAGAAGATTTTGTATAATATCTCAACGCATCTTCTTTACGGCCGTTCATAAACAACGCATCGCCTTGACTCATTAAGGCTACATTGTCTGTAGGGTTTGTAGCAACAAAGATTGAGGTTAATTCAAGAAATTGCGCTTTCGTTGCAGGTGTTATTGCAAACTGCATTGCATCTTTAATAATCTCTTGCTTAGTTGCGATAGCTACATTTGTAAGGGCTAATAAGTATTTATATTCAGCAAATACTTTATCGTTTTCATTTTTCGACTTGTAAATATCAGCCAATAAAATATGTGCTTGAATTTGGTTTGGGTCTTGTACAAGTACTTTCGTTAATATATTTAACGACTTTGGCATGTCGTTTATATAGTAATAAAATTCTGCCTGGTCTACTTGATACTGAAGATTCGAGGGGTCTGAATCTATTAATAATTGACCTTCTTTGATTGCTAAGTCAATTTTATTTTGTTTAACATACAGTTGTTGTTTTTGACGCGTCAATTCAAAGCTTCTACCATACAAGGCTTCTATTTTGTCGTATGTTTTGATTGCGTCATCGTATTGTTTTAACTGAATTTGATTTGCGCCGATTTGAAAATAATACTGTTCTGTATTCGGAAATTCTGTAGTGATTTTTTTATACGTTTTATTTGCACCTTCAAAATCGGATTGCGCTTCATAAACGCTGGCTAATTGAATTAAGTAATGGAAATTTTTCGCATCCGACTTAATAGCTGTTTGTGCGGTAATCAATGCGCGTGTATTGTTCGATAAGGATAGGTTTACTTTTGATAATTGATAGTTAAGCCCGCCATTTGTTTGGTCAATCGAATATGCTTTATCAAAAAATGAAAGGGCTGGCTTTGATTGTCCAATTAAATAATAACGCATCCCTTCTATAAAATACGCTTCAAAGTAAATACGATCTTGCTCAGAAAGTACTTTAGCAGTATAGTTTGATTTAGATGCTTTTGCTTGCTTGTCCTTGGCTTTCTTTTGCGCCAATGCCGGCATAAATAGCGCCGGCATCAGAATCGCAAGAAGGATTGTTTTTATTGTTCGTGTATGTACACTCATTTATTTATGCGATAACATTAAAGTCGCCTACGCTTAAATCAAGAGCTTTGCCTTTATACTGTGCAGAATTTCCAAACATAGAGTTTGTAATTGTAGCATTTGTGATAACAGCATTTTCTTGTACGATTGAACGACTAATAACTGTGTTTGTAATTTTTGTTCCGTTTCCAATAGATACATTCGGACCAACAACTGAATTTACAAGCTCAACATTTTCGCCGATGTATGAAGGCTGAATAACGATAGAGTTTACAAGTTTTGCGCTTGCTGCAACTAGTTTTTGATCTTTGATGTATTCTAAATATCTAGAGTTGGTGTCAACTGTTGAATCTTTATTTCCGCAGTCCAACCAATCTGTTACTTTTCCAGGGATAAATTTCATCCCTTTATTTTTCATATTTTCTAAAGCAGAAGTCAATTGAAATTCGCCTTTATCTTTAACGTCGTTGTCAATAATGTATTGCAATTCTTTCTTCAAGTTCTCACCATCTTGGAAGTAATAAATACCAATGATCGCTAAATCAGAAACAAAATGTTCTGGTTTCTCTACAAAATCAGTAATCTCGTTTTTGTCATTCAATTTAACAACTCCGAACGGCTTTGGATCTTCTACTTTCTGTACCCAGATAATTCCTTCCTTCGAAGTGTCTAATGTAAAGTCTGCTTTGAACAAGGTATCTGCAAACGCAACAACAACCTTACCACCTAACGATTCTTTTGCACATAAAATTGCATGTGCTGTACCCAATGCTTCGCGTTGGTAACAGATAGTACCTTTTGCGCCAACAGATTCAGCAATTTTAATCAAACGTTGTTCGGTTTCTTTGCCAAAGTCGCCGATTATAAATGCCACCTCTTCAATTTTTTCGCCACAAACTTTTGCGATGTCTTCTACAAGTCTGTGTACAATTGCTTTTCCTGCAATAGGAACTAATGGTTTAGGAACTGTAAGTGTATGTGGGCGCATTCTTTTGCCCATGCCTGCCATTGGAATAATAATTTTCATGCTATGTTGTTTAAAATAAAATGTTTAAAATCGGTTCTGTTCGTCCGTATTCGAATACGTTTTTGAATAATTTTAGTTACTCAAAAATATCATTTACCTGTGCTTCCAAATCCAGCTGCTGCTCGTGTAGAATCATTCAATTCATCAACTTCAACAAAATGAGCTTGTTCCACTTTTGCAATCACCATTTGTGCAATGCGTTCTCCAGGATTAATTGTAAAATCATCATTTGAAAGATTGACTAACAACACTTTCAATTCCCCTCTATAATCAGCATCTATTGTGCCGGGGCTGTTTAATACTGTTATTCCATGTTTAAACGCCAAGCCACTTCGTGGTCTAATTTGCGCTTCGGTATTCTCGGGCAATTCAATGTATATACCTGTGGGTATTAATTGTCTTTCTAAGGGCTTTAATACAACAACTTCAGTCAAATAGGCGCTCAAGTCCATACCTGCCGCTTGTGCTGTTTGGTAAGCAGGCAGCGGATTGTTTGATTTGTTAACGATTTTAATGGTTGTACGCATGATCTCATCTGGAAGGGTGAATCATTTCAAATTTACAAAAATTAATCAGGTTTTTAAACGATTTGAACGTTTTTCTACAAGCAATAAAATACCCAACCAAATCACAATCATCAAATTAGATATTAAACTAGTTGTAATTGAACTGCCAAACGACACGCTATTCATTGTGTAGACTAGGGCTGCTGCAGATGCAATCCAAATGAGAATTTTGGAAAGTGCATATGGTATTGGATAAAATTTATGTCCAAGCAGATAACTACAAACTGCTATTGAAAAATAACAAACCAATGTGACCCATGCGGCACCCATATACCCAAGTATTGGTATGAATATAATATTGCCAGCAATGGTTATGGCGGCACCAAACAAACTGATGTAAATACCCCAATATGTTTTGTCGGTTAGCTTAAACCAAATAGCAAGGTTGTAATAAACGCCTAAAAATAAATTTGCCAGCAACAATATTGGAACGATTGCTAAGCCCTCCCAATACGCTTCGTTACCAAGGAAATGTTTAAACCATTCCATGTTTAAGGATACGCCCAAAAAGATCAGTAAACATACAAGGATAAACCATTTCATAATATCCGCAAACAACTGCGGCGAATTTTTATCTGAAGCTCTACTAAAAAAGAACGGCTCTGCCGCATATCTAAAGGCCTGTATGGCCAAAGTCATAAACATGGAAAGTTTATAACACGCGCCATATACACCGAGCGCATGTAGCTTACTACTCCCCGGATAGAAATCATCAGGTAGCAATTCTCGCAACACCAACCGATCTACCATTTCGTTCACCATGCCCGCCAAGCCCATAATCATTAATGGAAATGCGTATACCAACATGGGTTTGTAAATGCTTAGATCCCACGTAAATTTAAATCCTTTGAATGCCTTTATTAAAAAAGGAAACTGCAAAATATTAGCAGCAAGGTTTGAAATAAAAATATAAGATACCAAATCGTTTGGATTGTACCATTGCAACATACTTAATTTCAAATCTTCCGAAATCGCATTCGATTTCAATAACATTGGAATCCCCCACAATAAAATAACGTTAAAAATAACCGTCAAAAATATGTTCGTCAACTTTACAGATGCGAACCAAAAGGCTTTATTCATGAAACGTAGGCGTGCAAATGAAATTGCCAATGCTGCATCGGTAAATAATATTGCGATGACATAATATATATAGGATGCATAATTTTCAACTGCAGCTCCTTTGCTTAAATACGCTGAAATTTGTGGGACAAAAAGCAGTATGATAACAGATAGTAGGCTGCTCCCAAAAAGGACTTGCGTGTTTACGTGATTAAAAATATGTAATTCATTTGCGCCTTCTTTATTCGAAAATCGGAAATACGTTGTTTCCATTCCGAACAAATACAACATATTCAAAAATGCTGCATAGGTATAGAGTTCGGTAACAATCCCATATTCATCTGGCAGTAATAGGCTTGTGTACACAGGCACCAACAAAAAGTTTATGGCGCGGCCAATCATGCTACTTAATCCATACAATGCAGTTTGCCCAGCCAGTTTTTTTAGTAGCGACATAATTTATTTTCCTGTGAAAGACGCTTTGCGCTTTTCCATAAATGCTTGTACGCCTTCTTTAAAATCTTCGGTACCTGCACAGCGACCAAATGATTTTGCTTCTTCATTAAATGCGGTACCTGCCGTGTCGATTGCTAGGTGTGTACAACGTAGTACTTCTTGAATAGATGTTGGCGCTTTGGTAAAGAATTTTTGCAATAAAGCTTTTGCTGTTGCCAGCAATTCTTCTTGCGTAGTTACAATATTTACAATGCCCCAATCCAATGCCTTTTGTGCAGTTACCTGTTCGGCAGTTAACATCAATTCAATGGCGCGTCCTTTACCAATGATTAAAGGCAAACGTTGCGTGCCACCATAACCAGGCAATAAGCCCAAGGTAGCTTCTGGCAAGCCAAACTTAGCATTGTCAGATGCAATTCGAATGTGACAAGCCAAGGCCAATTCAAAACCACCGCCCAATGCAAAGCCATTAACGGCCGCAATAACTGGCTTGGTAAGTTTATCTATTTTTTGAAAAATCAATTGTCCTTCTTGTGAAAGTAATTGTGCCTCGTGTGGCAATAAAGCTGAAAACTCTGATATGTCGGCACCTGCAGCAAATGCTTTTGGACCCGACCCTGTTATAATAATTCCTTTTACCAATTCAGAGGTGGAAGCAAATTCAATTTGTGCATCAATTGCTTGTAGCACCGCTCTGTTCAATGCATTTAGTTTATCCGGACGGTTTAATGTGATGATTAAAATACCATCTTCGTTGTATACATCAAGTATTATCTGTGCTTCGCTCATTATTTTTGACTGGCTTTAAAAAGTTTTTGTTTTTCCTCTTTCGTTAAACTTTCATAGCCCGAACGAGAAATTTTATCCAAAATAACATCGACTTCTTTTTGATTGTATTTGTAATTATTTTCAACCGGTAAGTTTGTATTAAAAAAACTCATGCGAACACTTCCCTTTTTAGAAAAGATTCGATGAATAAAATCAAACAATGCATTTATGGGTTTTCCAATATCGGTTCCTTTTTTTAAGGAATATATAAATAAGAAACCCGACAATGCCCCTCCTAAGTGTGCAATATTGCCGCCTGCATTCCCCTGTACCGAACCGATAATGGATATCAATACATAAAATGCAGCAATGTAAAGCAGCTTTACAGGACCAAGAAAAACCAAATGAAATCGATATTCTGGAATTAATGTTGCTGCCCCAACTACCGCCGCAAGTACACTAGCACTTGCGCCTATCAACATACTCGAAGGGTGGTTTGCATAGTAGGGGACAAAATTATAACAGATCAAATAGCCAGCAACTCCAGCCAAGGCGCCGATAAAATACAAACTTACCAATCGTCTGCCGCCAACATATTCGCTAATCAAACCACCGAACCAATACAAGCCCAACATATTAAAGAAAATATGAAAGGGTGCAGGTGTGTCGTGGGAAAATGCATAGGTAATCAATGTCCACGGCTTATACAGCAATTCCGAAAAATCAGAAGGCGCACCTTGATACGACTGTACAGTATAAAATAAAATATCGTACGAAGAGAATTTTGCAACAACCCATATAATGCAATCAACAGCATATACCAATACATTGATAAGGATAATTTTTATCAATGCATTGTTCTTAAGTTCAAATTGATCTTGTATATCTCGTATAATCCCCATGTACTATTTTAATAAAATGTATTTCGATTCGTCTTCCAATATCGAATTAGTATGAATGCAAAAAGCATCCCGGTAAGATGTGCAAAGTGTGCAACATTATCGTCGGGGCGTTGTGCATAGAGCGAATATATTTCAAATACTGCATAACCACCAATTAAATATTTTGCTTTAATCGGAATCGGCGGAAACAACAACATCAATTCGGTATTGGGGAACAATAAGGCAAAGGCCATTAAAATCCCAAAGATAGCACCAGAGGCACCGAGCAATGTGTAGTGCGACTGTAAAGCAGTGATGTCGGCAACAGCCTGTTTGCTTTGATCTATTGCTTGCTGGTTTGTAGGATTTTCAGAATAATAATCCAACAACTTTATAACCTGCGAATTGTTATACCCTTGCTTGAAATGTTTATTTACAAATACATGCAAAGCATCTGGATTTGGGCTTTGCGCATACGCAATAGCCTCTTCACGCACATTCTTTACCTCATATGCATTTATGCCCCACGACAATAAGCCTGAGCCGATGCCGCAAACAAAATAAAGTATTAAGAATTTTTTATACCCTAAGAAATGTTCGAGTAATGGCCCAAATACAAACAAGCCAAACATGTTGCTAAAAATATGCATGAAGTCTGCATGCATAAACATAAATGTTACAAATTGGTATGGTTGAAACCCTCCAGAATAAATACCCTGTAATGCTAAAATTTGATCTAAATTTATGGTTGCTGCTAATAAAAATTTAAGCGCAAAAAGGCCAATATTTATTAACAACAGTTTTTGTACAAAAGGAGTAATACGTGAATTCATATATGCAAGATAAAAAAATTACATAAACAATCTTCCTATTTTGTCCATGTCTAACATTACAACCGTCAAATTTCCGTCTGGTGCATAATTTGGCGTTTTACATGCAAACAATTGATCTATGATTGAATTCATTTCAATCAAACTCAATTTATTGCCTGCGCGAATAGCAGAGCGCTTTGCAAGCGCACGGGCTAAATTTTCTTGACGGTCTACTTTTAAGTCTGTTCTATTTTGTTTGAACTGCTCAATTAAACCTTCAAATAAATCTTTTTCGTTTCGACTTTTCACATCCGATGGTACGCCATTTACTACAATGGTGGTATTGCTGAATACATTAAACACAAATCCCAGCTTCCGGATATCTTCTTCCATTTCAAGCACCAAGGCAAAATCGGTAGCGCTTAATTCCAACGTTTGTGGAAATAAAAACTGTTGTGAACTGCCGAATTTATTTTGAAGCATACCGATGTATTTTTCAAATAAAATACGTTCGTGTGCCGCCTGCTGGTCTACCATCAATACGCCAGACTTAACCTGCGTAACAATGTACTTTTGATGCAACTGAAATGTAGATGTATTTTCGGTATACAATAATTCTTTATTTAATTGCTTTGCATCTGCAGCCCCATTGATGGCACTAACCATTTTAATTGATTCTTGATATACCTCTTCCCGGTTATTCTCCATCCCACTATACATACGTTCCCAATTAGATTGATTTGATTTTTCAAGAC
Organism: Cytophaga sp.; assembly: GCA_043729555.1. Classification (GTDB taxonomy): domain Bacteria; phylum Bacteroidota; class Bacteroidia; order Cytophagales; family Cytophagaceae; genus Cytophaga. The sequence continues at coordinate 6,327 of JAYTLG010000084.1, read as the reverse complement.
TACTTTCTGTCGAAAACGACCTCGGTGAAAAGCCTTTTGATTCGCTTCGGTCTCCGTTTCCGGCACTTCCCGTTACGCCAAATCCCGATATATTTACATCATAATCGAAATCCAACGATGGTATAATACTATGCATACCCAACGCGCGTTTCACAGCTGCTTTTATAATTGCATAAACTGTTTTTTCATCGTCGAATTTTATTTCCGTTTTTGTTGGATGCACATTGACGTCTATGTGCGCGGGATCTATTTCAATATTGATAATATAAAACGGAAAGGCGTCACTTGGAATCAACTCTTCGAATGCATGCATCACTGCATGGTGTAAATAATTACTTCGAATGTATCGGTTGTTTACAAAAAAGAATTGATCGCCGCGTGTTTTACGCGCACTTTCAGGCTTGCCGATATAACCAGAAATAGTAACGAAATCTGTTTCTTCAGTACAAGGAATTAATTGTTCTCGATAGCTGCCGCCCAACAAAGACACTGCTCTTTTGCTCAATGTTTCTTCTGATAGGTTGAATAATTCTAAGTCGTTGTGATAGAATGAAAATCCTACGTGCGGATATGCCATTGCCACACGCACAAACTCGTCCATGATGTGGCGCATTTCAACCGGATTCGATTTTAAAAAATTGCGACGCGCAGGAATATTGTAAAAAAGATTTTTAACTGAAATGGAAGTCCCCTTTGGGTGTGCTGTTTGTTCGTGCACCAATATCGAAGATGCTTCAATTCGAATCAATGCTCCTAATTCACTGTCGGTTTGCTTGGTCTTTAATTCAACTTGTGCAACAGCAGCAATGGACGCCATTGCCTCACCTCTAAATCCAAATGTTTTTATGGCAAATAAATCTTCAGCACTTCTAATTTTTGAAGTAGCGTGACGCTCAAAACACAAACGTGCGTCGCTATCACTCATACCTTTGCCATTGTCAATTACTTGGACCAATTGCTTGCCCGCATCTTTTATGATTAACTGTATATGTGTACTGCCAGCATCCACTGCATTTTCCAACAACTCTTTTACAACAGATGCAGGTCTTTGAACAACCTCACCCGCGGCAATTTGATTCGCAATATTATCTGGCAATAAACGTATGATATCTGACATATATAGTACTATAGAAAACCCACTTATCGACATTACGCACAAATTAGACCGCGCGTTCTGTTTGGTCTTAATGTTAGCATTTTCGCAGGTTCTGTGTATTTAATTTAATAGTTCCTCTAAATTACTTTACATTTCAATGACACTACCCACAGGTTATCCACCAAATTGGTAACATTCCTTAAAATGGCGTAAATTGCCTCGATTATTATAGCACTATCAAATAGTGAATCAAACATTTACACTAATGCATTGTCTTTATTTACAATGTTTACAGAATGAATAAAAAAAATTCAATAGTAATAAGTATTGCCGCCTCTTTGCTGATTTTTTTCGCAAGTGCTTCCGTGTGGGAAAAACCAGAACCATTTAAAGTTCAAGGTGCTGAAGCTTGGGCGGATAGTGTTTTAAATACGATGACCGAGGAACAAGCTATTGGGCAACTATTTATGGTAGCTGCTTATTCAAACAAAACTCAAGAACACACTTTAGAAATTGAACAATTAATAAAAGATAATGGTATTGGTGGCGTGATTTTTTTTCAAGGCGGACCCGTACGTCAAGCACAACTAACCAATAAATATCAGTCAATGAGCAAGGTGCCCTTGTTTGTGGCTATGGATGCAGAATGGGGGCTTGGTATGCGTTTAGACAGCACCATGAGTTTCCCAAAACAAATGACGTTAGGTTCCATTCAAGACAATACACTCATTTATAAAATGGGTGTAGAAATTGGCAAACAATGCAAACGCTTGGGTGTTCATATTAACTTCGCCCCCGTTGTTGACATTAACAGCAATGCTAAGAATCCTGTGATTGGCATACGTTCGTTTGGTGAAGACAAATACAATGTCACAACAAAAGCAATTGCCTATATGAAAGGCATGCAGTCTGTAAATGTGATGGCAAACGCAAAACATTTTCCTGGACACGGCGATACAGATACAGACTCGCATCACGCACTTCCAGTAATCAATAAAAACGAAAAAGAATTAAACGAAGTTGAATTATATCCTTTCAAACAGCTGGTTGATTCAGGTGTTTCAAGCATTATGGTTGCCCATATAAACATACCTTCCCTAAATGGCAATACCGAAAATCCTGCTACCCTATCAAAAACAATTGTTACAGATTTATTGAAAAATGAATTGGGATTTAGAGGTTTAATATTTACAGATGCCCTGAACATGAAAGGTGTAAGCAGTCTTTACAAGCCTGGTGATGTAGATGTGCGCGCATTGTTAGCAGGAAATGATGTTTTATTGTATGCTGAAAATGTTCCCTTGGCGATCAAAAAAATAGTAAAAGCAATCAATAGTAAGGACATTACAAAAGAAGACGTACAAGCGCGTGTTAAAAAAATATTAATGGCAAAATATTGGGCTGGTCTGAATAAATATAAAAAAATAGAAACAGCTCTACTCTATCAAGACCTCAACAATGCTGCCGCGAAAGCTCTGTTGAATACACTTTACAAGCAATCTATTACGGTTGTAAAAAATACGAACGACCTTTTCCCTTTTAAACTGGCAGACACTACTTCTTACGCAGCTGTAAGTATATCATACAATGGTACTGATAATGTTTTTCAACAAACATTATCAAGCTATGCCCCTTTTGATTATTACTCCATTGATAAAACATTGTCAGATACTGCAATAGTTGATCTAGTTGATAAATTAAAATCGTACGAAACCATTATCGTTGGCATTCACCAAATCAATTCATACAATACAAAGACATACGGAATAAGTGCTTCCACCAAAAACTTTGTGAAGGCGCTACAAGCAGCCAATCCCAAGGTGATTGTAACTTTGTTTGGTGCACCTTATGCCTTAAAGTATTTCAATGAATCCAATCATTTGATTTGTGCATACGAAGACAATGCCTATACACAAAAATTAATTCCTCAGTTATTATTTGGTGCTACGCAAGCCTCTGGAAAGTTGCCCGTATCTGCAAGTGCTGAGATTAGAATAAACACAGGTATTCCCATTAGCTATAACAGCATGCGATTGCGCTACGACTACCCAGAAAATGTGCGCATGGATAGTAAAACCTTAGCCAACATTGACACCATTCTAATGCATGCAATCAAAGAAGGTGCAATGCCAGGTTGTCAAGTTTTAGTGGCAAAAAAAGGTGCCATCATTTACAATAAATCATTTGGGTATTATACCTACGATAAAGTTAAACCGGTTACAGAATCTACGCTCTACGACATTGCGTCTATCAGTAAAGTTGCTGGCACCTTGCAGGCTATTATGTTTTTAGAAGAACGCGGCCAAATTAAATTGAACAATAAAATATCTGTTTACTTGCCTGACCTGATTGGTACAAACAAAGAAGATTTGATCATTAGCGACATCCTTACACATCAAGCGGGCTTGCAACCTTACCTTCCGCATTGGCGCAGAACAATGGATTCATCCGGATTCAGTCCTCAATATTACAGAACGGTTCAAAACGATAGTTTCCCAAACATGGTTTCGCAAAATCTTTACAGCATTGCTGGTATGGAGGATTCATTGTGGCGCTGGACCGCGGAATCTTCGCTTATGGCTCGTCCTAAAAAGGGTCGAAAATATTTGCCCTATCATTACGTGTATAGCGATTTAGGTTTTTATATCATGAAACGCCTCGCAGAAAAATTATTGGATCAACCAATGGAGGAATTTTTAAAGCAAAACATCTATGATCCGATGTGTTTGCAAAACCTCCAATACAATCCGCTGCAAAATAATGTTTCCATTGACCGTATTACGCCAACAGAGTTGGATAAATACTTCCGAAAGGCGTTGGTTAGAGGGACGGTTCATGACCCAGGAGCAGCGCTATTAGGCGGCGTTGGTGGGCATGCAGGTATATTTTCGAATGCAACAGATTTGGCTACATTGATGCAAATGAATTTACAGTTTGGTTCTTATGGCGGCTATCGTTTCCTCTTGCCTGAAACCATTAAACAATTCAGCACAACACAATCGTCTACCAACAGACGGGGATTGGGTTGGGACAAGCCACAAATGACCAGTGGCGGGCCATGCTCCTATTTGGTGTCGGCCGCTACGTATGGGCATACTGGTTTTACAGGCACTGCTGCTTGGATAGATCCAGATCAAGATTTAGTATATATCTTCTTATCCAATCGCGTATATCCAGATACTAATAATTCTCGCCTGATAAAAGATGGCATTCGCACACAAATTCAAACAGTAATCTACAAATCCATACTTGGCTTTAGAGAATAAAACACTGAACACCTTGTCGTTAGATTGATTTTAGGTAGAACTGTTTGATAAATGAATTATTTGCACCTTTTCGATGTTTGAGTATTTTAGAATTGGGCAGACTCTACATATTTATTTAACGCTTTAGAATACAATATTGATGAAAATAGGAATTGTTTGTTATCCTACGTTTGGAGGCAGTGGTGTAGTGGCAACCGAATTGGGAAAAGCTTTGGCTGACCTCGGAAATTCGGTACATTTTATAACGTATTCGCAACCGCATAGATTGGATTTTTTTCATGAAAATATTTTCTACCATGAAGTAACCGTAAAGTCTTATCCGCTATTTGAATTTGCACCCTACGAAGTAATACTTGCAAGTAAAATTGTAGATGTTGTAAAGCATGAGAAGCTTGACTTGGTGCATGTGCACTATGCAATACCGCATGCATCTGCCGCTTTTATGGCGCGTGAAATATTAAAAACACAAGGCATTTATTTGCCAATCATCACAACATTACACGGTACAGACATAACACTAGTAGGCCGCGACCCCTCTTTTGCGCCTGTTGTGGCGTTCTGCATCAATCAGTCTGACGGTGTAACAGCTGTGTCTGAAGATTTAAAAAAAGACACCCTCGAACATTTTGACATTACAAGAAGTATTGAAGCGATTCCAAATTTTATTGATGTTTCAAGATTTAGAAAACAAAAGAAAGATCATTTCAAAAAAGCAATTTGTCCGAACGATGAAAAATTAATCGTACACACATCCAACTTTAGAAAAGTAAAACGCATCGAAGATGTTGTTTCTGTTTTTAACATTGTGCGTAAAACAATTCCTTCAAAATTGTTGCTGGTTGGCGACGGACCTGAGCGTGTAATCATTGAAAGCATGTGTAGAGAATTGGACATTTGTAGTGATGTACGCTTCCTAGGGAAACTTGATGCGGTTGAAGAAGTGCTCTCGGTTGCCGACTTATTTATCATGCCTTCTGAAAAAGAAAGCTTTGGTTTAGCGGCATTAGAAGCAATGGCTTGCGAAGTTCCTGTCATTTCTTCCAATGTTGGTGGTTTGCCTGAATTGAACATTCATGGCAAAACAGGTTTTCTCAGTAATGTGGGAGATGTAGAGGATATGGCAAAAAATGCCATTTTTGTACTTGACGATGCGAATCTACCTACATTTAGAAGAAACGCACTAAAGCGTGCCAAGGAATTCGATTCCAATCAAATCGTGCCCGTATATTTGGCTTATTACCAGCAAATACTTGACAATTCTCATTCTTTTGTTAAATAATAGGTCTTATACTTGTTTGAGTTTTAATAGTAATCTAAATTTGCATAAAATCAATAACCATGGATCAGCAAGCTGAAAAAGTAAAACCTAAAAATAGCGGCACTAAAAAGGTATTCGAAAACCCTATTTTAGAACGCTTAACACGCACACATATTTCGGTACCGATTATAATTTTAATGACTATTGCTGCAGGTTTATTGTATGTAGCTTTCGCTCTCACAGATTATACGCAACTAAGCCCAATGTTTGTAGTTGCATTGTTCTTTATTGGTTTTTTCTCCTTTACATTATTGGAATATGTCGCTCACAGGTATTTATTTCACATGAAGCCTACAAATGAATTCAAACGTAAAGTACAATATGCGCTTCATGGTTTACACCACGAATACCCAAAAGACAAAACACGTTTAGCGATGCCTCCGATTATGAGTTTTATATTGTCTGGTGTATTTTTCTTGATATTCTATAGCATGATGAACACGAAGGTATTTGGGTTCTTGCCAGGTTTTATCACGGGATATTGTGCATATATTTCTGTGCACTTTATTGTACATGCATACAATCCACCTAAAAACTTCTTCAAACACTTGTGGTTAAACCACGCAATCCATCACTACAAAGACAACACCCAAATATATGGTGTATCTTCTCAGCTTTGGGATTACGTTTTTGGAACAATCAAAAAG